>JAIENH010000474.1 GCA_019751475.1 Cyclobacteriaceae bacterium | reverse complement strand
ATGGATGAAAGATGTCGCATCCGACCAAGAGCCAGACGGGCGTGTACCTTTTGTTGCGCCCAATGTGCTGAAGCCAACCGATGGCGGTTCTGCGGGCTGGGCCGATGTGGCCACGATTATACCTTGGAATATGTATTTGGTGTATGGTGATAAAAAGGTTTTAGAGAATCAATATGAAAGCATGAAATCGTGGGTGGGTTTCATGCAGCAGAATTCAACCAACGATTTATGGAACAAAGGTTTTCATTTTGGCGATTGGTTGTTTTTTAGACCAGAAGATGACAACGATGGCCGCTCTGCCATAACCGATAAGTACTTAATCGCACAATGTTTTTACGCGCACTCCACTCAATTACTCATCAATGCAGCAACCGTATTGAACAAAACCGAAGATGTAAAAACTTATTCAACCTTGCTGAAAAAAGTAAAAGCTGCCTTCGAGAAAGAATACCTCACACCCTCAGGCCGCTTGGTATCTAGCTCGCAAACCGCTTATGTACTCGCCTTGAATTTCGATATGTTGCCGATCGAATTACGCGCACAAGCAGCTGAGCGATTGGTAAAAAATATCAAAGACTATGGCAATCACCTTACCACGGGTTTCTTGGGCACTCCCTATCTCTGTCATGTGCTGACCCGATTTGGGTACACCGATGTAGCTTATTCATTGCTTTTGCAGGAAACGTATCCATCATGGCTGTACCCAGTGAAAATGGGTGCGACAACTATTTGGGAACGTTGGGACGGACAAAAACCAGACGGTTCTTTTCAAACACCAAGCATGAACTCGTTTAACCATTATGCCTACGGAGCGATTGGCGATTGGATGTACCGAGTGATGGCAGGCATTGACACTGATGAATCAGCACCTGGTTATAAAAAGATTATAATCAAACCACATGTGGGTGGTAACTTTAAAGATGTAAGCGCGAGTTTTCAAACCAATTACGGAAAAGTAAGTTCACATTGGAAAATTGTTGAAAACGGTTTTCAACTTGCCGTAGAAATACCGACAAACACTACAGCTACTATTTACCTACCAACGAATTCAAAAGAAATCATCGAAAGTGGCCGCCCTGTCACTCAGGCAAACGGCTGGAAGGTGACTGAGCCAACGAATGGAAGAGTGGAGATTACCGTTGGCTCTGGTGTTTACACCTTTAAAAATAGATTAGACTAAGATTTTCTTCGTTAACAAAAATTTATACTTGATGTTCAACTTAAAACAACCAATCAAATCTCTCGCCTCATGAAAACCAGAAAGCCAATCAATTCTAACAAAACAATCTTTAAAATGATGTTGTCGATGAGCTTTTGTCTTTTCTTCATCCTCTCATCCTATTCACAATCGGTGGAAAGGGGATTCGTTTCTATGTTCAACGGTAAGAATCTTTCTGGCTGGGATGGAATGAAGGGATTGTGGAAAGTAGAAAATGGCGCCATTGTGGGCGAAACGAAAGTGGCGAATGAACAAACAAGCTTTTTGTACTGGATGGGTGGCGAGCCCGCAGATTTTGAAATGCGTTACCGCATTCGGGTAGTGGGTAAAGAGGGCAACTCAGGTGTGCAGATACGCAGTCAAAAACTTCCTGACTATCAAACGTTGGGCTATCAAGCTGACTTTGATGCGACTGGGTATTGCGTGGGCACGCTGTATCGCTACGAGCGCAAGCCCGTGGCCACGTTTGCACAGCGGGGCGACAGTGTGTTGATTGATGCGGATGGAAAAAGTGTAGTCAAGAAATTCGCTGACCCGACCAAGTTGTTGGATGCGTTTAAAAAGGGTGACTGGAATGACTTCCGGATTCTGGCAAAGGGTAAAAAAGTAACCCTTTGGATGAACGGAGTTTTGATGTGCGCTGTGGAAGACCACGAAACAAAGTACACGTTGCCCAAGGGCATTATTGCCTTGCAACTTCACTCAGGCGAACCCATGCGAGTGGAGTACAAAGATTTGAGGATTCGGGTTGACAAGTGAGTCGGTCAAAATATTTTATCAATAGCACATTCAGTCGTAAACTTATTGACTTCATAATGAAGTAAGTCGTCTCAGCAGGTCAACTATCAGACCAAATTCATATAAGATAGTAGATTTTTTAGCTGGTTAATGATAAACGATCAAGCTGAATTTACCCGTGTCCAGAGGATTTTTAAGACGACACATCCATAAAAAAAGCCAGTTGGCATACCCGACTGGCTTTCATGTTATTATACCAACTCGCTCTTACTTCGAATCATCCTTCTTTTCCTCTTTCTTCTTTTCCATCTGCTTAATAGCATCGCCATCTTTCAGTCGCTTGGATACGGCCAGGAACGGGCCGATCACCACTTCCTGATTTTCGGTCAGGCCCGAAAGGATCTCGATATTGTCATAGTCGCTGATGCCGGTTTTCACCTCCACCATTTTGGCTTTGCCTTTTTCATTCACAAACACTACTACCTTGTCTTTCTTCTCCTGGGTTTTTTTGCTTTCGTCTACCACCGCGCGGTTGTTATTGTCGTTATCAGGCGGGCCACCACCATTGTCTTTGTTTTCTTCCTTGTTGTCCTTATCAGGATTACGCGTAGTAACCGATGCCAGCGGCACGGAGAGAATGTTGGTCTTACGGTTGGTGAGTATTTCCACGCTGGCTGTCATGCCAGGGCGAAATGGGTAGCGGTTGCCTTGCTTAATCAGGTCTTCGTATGAAGAGCGAAGAATCAGGATGCGAACCTCAAACTCGGTGATAGCATCGGCAGAGGCTTTATCACGGGCGGTGTTGGCAATGTTGGTCACCAGGCCTTTGAACTGCTTGTTGATATTTTGATACGCATCTACATCAATGGATACCGAGTCGCCCAGGTGCACGCGCACGATGTCATTCTCGTTTACGTTCACACGCACTTCCATTCTGTTGAGGTCAGCAATGCGCAGCATCTCCGTACCCGTCATGGTGGCCGCACCTACTACCCTCTCCCCTTTCTTCACGCTAAGCTTTGACACCACGCCTCTCATCGGAGCTACTACAGAAGTCCTCCTCACGTTTTCACGCGATTCTTTCACAGACGCCTCCGTGCTGCTCACCACAAATCGGGATGCATCCAGGTTGCGCTCGGCTGTTTTCAAATCATTGGTGGCCACTTTAAAGTTTTGCTGGGCCAGTTGCCAGTCGGATTCTGAAATAACTTTTTCATTCCACAACCGCTCCTGGCGTTTGTAATCTTGCTCGGCCCGCATGAAGTTGGCCTCGGCTCTCGCCAGTCCCGCCTTGGATGCCTCTACTGTGGCGCGTTGCTGACTCAAGCCGGCTTCAGAGCGCTCGAGTTGGCTCAACCATAAGTCAGGGCGAATCTTCACCAGCAACTCTCCCTGCTTCACCGAGTCACCATCTTCTACAAAGAGGTCAATGATTTCACCTGATACGTCCGGGGCGATTTTTACTTCGATTACGGGTTGCACCGTACCGGAGGCACTTACCTTCTCCACAATGCTGGTCTTTTTCACTTTCGCGAATTCAACCTCCAACTCTTTTGCTTTGCCGATCCAACCGAGGGACTTGCCGATGAAAAGAAATATGATCAACACTACCAATCCACCGATCAGGTAGTACATCAACTTGCTTGATTGCTTTTTTTGCTGCTTTGCCATTCGTAGAAAAAATTATGAGTTAGTAGGTTTAGTTTAATAATCGATGGATTTTCCCTGGTAGAAGTCAAGGACTTTCTTCTTGAAAATAAAGTCGTACTTGGCCCGCACCAGGTCAGACTTGGCCTGGAAGAGGTTGTTCTCTGACACCTGGTAGTCTACATAATTAGTTGCGCCTGCATCGTAGCGTTGCTTGGTCATGCGAAACGCTTCCTCGCGCGCCTGCACCGCCTTCTGCGATGACGCATAGGTTTTGGCAGCAGCCGTGGCATCGTTGTAGGCCGTCTCAATAGCTTGGCGGAGCCTGTTCTCGGTATCAGTCAGGTTGATCTGCGCTTGCTCTTGCGACACAAGGCCGCGCTTCACATTGGCTCGCACCTGGTAGGCGTTAAACACAGGTATAGACAATGTCAATTGTAAGCTTCTTGATACGTTATCAGACAATTGATTGTTAAATGGTTTCTCTGTGAGTACTGCCCGCCCGGCCGGTTGAAATGACCGTACTACGTTGGCAGGATTGTTAGGATCAGCACCGTAGTAACCGATGATAGGATTCGGATCAGAGACAGTGAAACTCTCAAATACTTTAAAGGCGCTGGAGTAGTTAGTAAAAGCAGAACCATTCAGGCGCAAGCTGGGGTAATAACTGGCGCGGGCTGCTTTGAGTGCATAGAGTGCACTCTCCGTGCGATAAACAGCTGCCTTGATCTCTGGCATATTTTGCTTGGCTAAATCATAGACTTGCTCGGTGGTCTGCGTGATCGATTGCTCCTCCACGTTCAGATCGGGTACTTCCACTTCAAACACTACAGAAGCTGGCATTTGCATCGCCTGCTTCAATTGCAGCATTGACAAGTTGTAGTTGTTTTCGCGTTGCACGAAGTTCAGTTCGTTGGTAGCCGACTGGGCCTCTAGGTCCAGCACGTTGCCTCTTGGCACAGAACCGGCTTGCTCCAGCTTACGCGTGCGCTCCAATTGTTGGTTAGTGGTATTCAATTGAAATTGGGCATTCTGCAAAAGCTCACGGTTGAAGATCACCGAAGTGTAGAGTGTCACCACGCTGAGAATTACATCGTTCTTAGCTTTTGACAGATCATTATCCGCGGCAGCTTTGTCATTTACGCTTTGGCGAATGGTATTCATGACGCGGAACGCATTGAAGAGCAAAAGACTTGCGTTAGCATTGATGTTAAACGAGTTGATCTTCTGATCAACAAACAAGTTGCTGGTAGGGTCCACCGAGCGGCCCCAGTTAGCACCGCCCGAACTACCCAGGTTGAGGCTCGGCAAGGTAGAAAATTTAGATTGCCGCATCGTAATGTCTGCGCTCTCAACACTCAGTACACTGCGCTTCACCGTCAGGTTGTTTTGCAGCGCAATTTCTACGCATTCTTTTAGCGATAGCTTTCTTACCTCCTGCCCAAACGAGCCGGATACGGCCAAACATGCTGTGATAACAATCAGTACACCTCTTCTCATGTCAATTTTCAGATTTGCGGTATATAAATAACTTCTTCTACCCAGTTTAGACTC
>JAIENH010000197.1 GCA_019751475.1 Cyclobacteriaceae bacterium | reverse complement strand
TTTCAGGTATTGACCAGGAATGAGTTGCAGGTCTTCTTTGTCGAGATGGCCGTGAATGCGGACGGTTCGATCGGCACCCACCTCACGCCCGATGAGAAAGACTTTGGCCGTGCGCTCGGTAGTCTCGTTGGATAAAATGAAGCGTATCTTCTGCCCGATTTTAATTTTAGGAATGTCGCGCTCAAAGGCGGTAAGCTCCGCATGAAGATGTTCGGTGTCAACAATGCGAAACATGACATCGGTTGGATTGACAAAGGCACCAATAGCACTGTTCACCTGGGTCACGTAGCCGTTGATGGTTGAATGAAGTTCGATGGTAGAGCGGATGGCAGTTGCATCCAGCTTGTCAGGATCGATGTTGAGCATCTTGAGCTTGGCGCGAAGGCCGTTGTTTTTGGCTTTCATGCTGCTGAGGTCTGCCCGCGATTTCTGTAATGTTTTTTGAGCGTTTACATTTTCTTTGGCGAGCGCTTCCTGCCGTGTGTACTCAGACTCTAAAAAATCCACCTGGCTTTTGGTGTCTAAGAAATCTTGCTGTAGCTGAATGTATTCCGGATTTTCAATCACGGCAATAACTTGGCCTTTGCTGACTTTCATGCCCTGTAGCAGCGGAGTGGAGCGCAAAAATCCGCCAAAAGGCGCAGTGATGTTGGTGAGATTTTGCGGGGGCACATCCAACATGCCGGTGAGGTTCACGGTGCTGCTAAGTGCGCGCAGCTCGATGCGACCCACCTGGATGTCAGAAATTTTCTCCTGCTCCTCGGTAAGCGTCACTATATTCTCATCGGCATTCGCCAAAGGTTCTTTTGGTGTCTCTGCTTCGGGTCTCTTGGAGCATGCTGAGAGTGTCAGGACAACAAGTATGTAAGATGCTAATTTCGTTTTCATATTTCTTAGATCAATTTTTTGAATTCTGCCCCGACAAAAACTCCAGGGTGATGATGCTTTGATTGTATAGCAGCAATGATTGCAGATAACCTTCTTCAATAGCTAGTGCTTGCTGCAGGTTAAGGCGATACTCCGCCTGGCTTATCTCTCCCGTTTTATAGACCAATTGCGATTGACGCAAAATCAACTTCGCATTGGGCAGAGCCGACTGCGTGTAGTAGTCAAGGCTGTTTTTGCTTTTATAAAATTCCTGGAGGGCTTTCTCCCACTGTCCGCGCAGTTGTTTTTCAAAATAGTCGGTCTGATACCTCGCGACTTCTGATCTCACGGCTGCAGATTTTACACGCGCCCGGTTTGGCAAAAACCAAAGTGGAAACGCCAAACCCGCCATTACCCCTGTAAACCGTGTGTTGCCATCATAAAAGCGATTAGTGCCGTTGGGCTGCACTTGAAAGCCGATGAGTGTCTGACTAAAAAATCCAATGGTGATATCAGGCAGGGCTCGATTCAATTCTACTTTCTTTTCCTGTAGCGCCACATCAGCCAATGATCGCTGGTAAGCAAGCGCAGGATTTTTATCAATATGACTTACATCATCGGTGAAGGGTGCAGGCCGTTGAGCGAGTACTTCGTCCGCAAGGGTATACGCATCTGCACTGTTGAGCAGGATTTGTAGTTGATGTTGAAATACTTTTTGGTCAGCATCATTCTGGCGCATCAGGTTTTGCACTTCGTTGTAGCGTGCCTCTGCCGATGTCTTTTGTAGCAATGTTCCTTCACCGGTCTTGTATTGCAAGGCTGTAATTTTTACGAGATCAGAAAAGATGCTGTCTTGCCTGTTCAAAAGCTTTTGCCTTGCCGAAAGAAACTGCAGCGTGAGATACACCTGCTTCACCTGATAGATCAATTCATTCTCTGATGATGCCCTCTTGAATTCACCGCTTTGAATGCGCGCTTCGCCCAACTTGCTTTGGCTGGTAAACACCGTAGGGAAGGGCAAGCTCTGCGTAACCGTGAGGTTGTTGTCTTGATTGTAGGTGTTGTATTGTCCATACATCAACATGGCATTGGTCTTGGGTATTTCCGTAGCGGTGCGTTTCAATTGTTGTTGAAATGCAACATCCAGTGTTGCGGCCTTTAACCCGGAATTGTTTTCCACAGCCACTTGAATGGCTTCCGTCAGAGTAATCGGTTTTTGTTGGGCATCGGAGGGATAAGGCCATGCAAAAGCACTACCCAACACGATCAACATTGTAGTAGTTTTCATTTTCTTGAATTGAATTTTTTCGATCACATAATAAAGACAGGGAAGTACGATGAGTGTAAGGAGGGTGGCAGAAACTAATCCGCCAATTACCACTGTGGCAAGAGGGCGCTGCACTTCTGCGCCATCGCTTTCGGAGAGGGCCATGGGTAAGAAGCCGAGCGAGGCCACAGCGGCAGTCATGATCACGGGGCGCAATCGCGTGGCGGTGCCTTTGAGAATGATCGTCATGAGGTCGGTTTCGCCTTCTTGCTTCAAGTGATTAAATTCGGCAATCAACACGATTCCATTCAATACAGCCACACCAAAGAGCGCAATGAATCCCACACCTGCAGAAATGCTGAACGGCATGTTTCTGATCCACAATGCCGCGATGCCACCCACTGCTGAAAGTGGAATGGCGGTATAAATCAATAAACCCTGTATGACAGAATGAAATGTGAAGTATAATAGTGTGAAGATCAATAGAAGCGCAACGGGCACCGCTACGTACAATCGTGCCCGTGCTTCTTGCAGATTTTTGAAAGTTCCACCAAATGAAGGGAAATAGCCGGGAGCAAATTTTATGGACGTTTCCATTTTTTTCTGAAGCTCGTTCACAATGCTTTCCACATCGCGGCCACGCACGTTGAAGCCGATAGTGATGCGCCTCTTGGCATCGTCACGTTGCACCTGGTTGGGTCCCATTTTCAATTGCACATCCGCTACTTGTGCCAACGGCACCTGGTTGCCGGAAGGAGTCGTGATAAAGAGCCGGTCAAGGTCTTCAATGCCTACGCGCTCATTTTTTTCTAAGCGCACCACCAAATCAAATCGCCTTTCGTTTTCATACACCAGACCTGCACTCTGTCCGGCAAAAGCCATATTGATTGCGTTATTGACGGTCTTCACATCAAGACCGAACACCGCCAGCCGGTCGCGCTTAATGTTTATCACGATTTGTGGCAGCCCAGTCACCGTCTCTACAAATAAATCTTGCGCGCCTTCAATGGATGGTATGAGTCGTGCAATTTGTTGTGCATATTTCGTTAGTTTATTCAGGTCTTCACCGTACACTTTCACCACCACATCCTGGCGCGCACCGGTCATCAATTCATTAAAGCGCATTTGTATCGGCTGCTGAAATCCGAAGTACACGCCTGGCAATACTTGCAATGCCTCGGTCATTTTTTCAGCCAGTTCATCGCGCCCACTTGCTTTGGTCCACTTTTCCTTTTCGTGGAGTACGATGATCAAATCACTTGCCTCAATGGGCATGGGGTCTGTCGGTATTTCTGACGAACCCACTTTGCCAACCACTTCTTTTACTTCGTCAGGAAATTCAGTCAATAAAATTCTACTGGCTTTCATGCCAGCATCAACCGTTTCACTGAGACTACTGCCGGTGAGCACACGTGTCTCTACAGCAAAGTCACCTTCATCGAGGGTGGGAATAAACTCCGCGCCCAGCGTGGAAAATAACCACAAGCTGGCGGCAAACAAGATGAATGAGCCGGCAATAATTTTCATTCGATGAAGCACCGACCAGTGGATGACTGGTTCATAGATGCGGTGTAATGCTTTCATAAGCTTGTCGGAGATGGTCTCCTTGAAGTCCATCTTCTTGCTAAGGAACAATGCACTCATCATCGGTACGTAGGTGAGTGAGAGAATGAACGCACCCAGGATGGCAAATGAAACCGTCTGCGCCATCGGGCGAAACATTTTACCTTCCACGCCCACCAGCGCCAGGATCGGCAGGTACACAATTAATATAATTATCTCACCAAAGGCTGCGCTGTTGCGGATTTTGCTGGCAGACACATAGACCTCTTCGTCCATTTCGCTTTGCGTCAAAATTTTGCCGGCTGACCGCAAACCGAGATGATGCATGGTTGCTTCCACAATGATTACCGCTCCATCCACAATCAATCCAAAATCAATGGCACCGAGGCTCATCAAATTTCCAGAGACACCGAATACATTCATCATCGCGATGGCGAATAGCATGGCCAACGGAATGACAGACGAAACTACCAACCCCGCACGTAGATTGCCCAGCAAAAGGACAAGTACAAAAATGACGATGAGCGCACCCTCGGCCAGATTTTTTGCTACCGTAGAAATAGCCTTGTTCACCAGCTTCGTACGATCGAGGTAGGGATCGATCGTTACCCCTTCCGGCAGATTTTTTTTAATCTGCTCGATGCGCTCTTTTACATTTTCAATCACCGTAGAGGAGTTAGCGCCTTTTAGCATCATTACCACAGCTCCTGCCACCTCGCGTTCTCCGTTACGTGTCATAGCACCATAGCGAATAGCGTGACCGAATTGTACCGTAGCTACATCCTTCAATAACACAGGTGTGCCACTGGATGTATTTTTCAATACAATGTTCTCCAGATCTTGCAGGCTGGTGACCAATCCTTCGGATCGGATGAAATATGCGCTGGGCTTTTTGTCGATGTAGGCGCCCCCGGTATTTTGGTTATTGTTTTCAAGGGCAAGAAAAATATCATTAATACCCAGGTTGAAGCTGCGCAGCTTGTTGGTGTTTAATGCTATTTCATATTGTTTAAGATAGCCACCAAAGCTGCTCACATCGGCCACACCTTCGGTACCGAGTAATTGTCTGCGCACAATCCAATCCTGGATCGTGCGCAAGTCCATGATGGAATATTGATTTTCATAGCCAGGCTTAGCGTGAATGACGTATTGATAAATTTCTCCCAAGCCTGTGGTGATGGGTGCCAGTTTTGGGTTGCCGACTCCAGTCGGTATCTGACTTTGTATTTCAACAAGCCGCTCGTTTACCTGCTGCCTCGCCCAGTACACATCGATGTCCTCTTTAAATACAATGGTCACAACCGACAGCCCGAACCGCGAAAAGCTGCGAACCTCTTCGATGCCGGGAATGGTAGCCACATTCTGTTCTACCGGAAATGTTACAAGTCGCTCAATGTCCAGCGCAGATTGCGATGGCGCCACGGTGATCACTTGCACTTGGTTGTTGGTGATGTCGG
>JAIENH010000248.1 GCA_019751475.1 Cyclobacteriaceae bacterium | reverse complement strand
GAGATGATCAATCTCCTTTGCCGGGTGTTAACATTCTTGTAAAAGGTACCACCAACGGTACCATCACCGATTCTGAGGGTGTCTACAGAATTGAAGTTCCATCTCCAAACGAGGCGTTGGTTTTTTCCTTTGTCGGATTTATCACACAAGAAGTGTCGCTATCAGGCAGAACTTCCATTGATGTAACATTAAAGACTGATGCAAAGCAATTATCAGAGATTGTTGTTACAGCGTTGGGTGTTCAACGAGACAAGAAGAGTTTGGGATATGCCGTGCAGAGTGTGAGTGCCGAAAACTTAACAACAGCGAGAGAAACAAATGTAGTTAATCAATTGGCCGGAAAAATTGCCGGTGTCACGGTGATTGGTAGCCCCTCAGGTGTGGGTGGTTCAGCCAGGGTTACTATTCGCGGTGAGAGGTCGCTGGACTTGAACAAAAACCAACCGTTGTATGTGATCGATGGTGTGCCCATCAGCAACGGTATCACTGGCGCCTCAGGTAGAAGTAACCTCGAGGTCGACTTTGGTAATGGGGCCAGTTTTGTTAACTCCGATGATATTGAATCGATGACGGTGCTTAAGGGCGCGGCAGCCTCCGCACTTTACGGTTCGCGAGCTGCCAACGGTGTGATTGTGATCAAGACAAAATCAGGGAAGGGAACCAAAGGGATAGGGGTTGAAATCAACTCAAACACAACTTTTGAAACACCACTTCGTCTGCCTTCTTATCAGAATGTGTATGGTCAAGGTAACGGCAATGGTGGTGATTTCGCTTTTGTTAATGGAGGAGGTGCAGGTTTAACAGATGGTACGGATGAGAGCTGGGGACCAGCGTTCACAGGTCAGCTTTACCCTCAGTTTAATTCACCACGGACGCTTAATGGTGTTACCATTGACTTTCGTGGAGGTGACTTGAATGCTCCTGCCGGAAGTGTTATCACGCCAACACCTTGGCTGAATGATAAGGACGGTGTGAAAACCTTTTTTCAAACGGGCAAGACATTTACCAACAACGTAGCGCTAGTAGGAAGCAATCAAAATGGTGATTTTCGATTGTCCTATACGGGCCTTGATCAAACCGGTATTGTGCCAAACACAGACCTTCGAAGAAATACAGTTTCTTTCGGTGGTGGATATAATCTTACAAAGAAATTTTCAGCAAGGGCTTTTGTGAGTTATATAAAAAGTGAAAGTGACAACCGCCCTTCGATTAGCTACGGCACTGAGAATATAATGTACCTATTTAACTCCTGGTTGCCGCGCTCGGTGGATATGGCGGCAATGCAAAACTATTGGATGCCAGGTTTAGTAGGTAGACGTCAATTCGGCTGGAACTACAACTACCATGACAACCCATATTTTACCATGAATGAAAACACGAACGGGCAAACGGTTGACAGGATTATCGGCAACCTCTCACTAAAATATGACTTCACTCCTTGGTTGAGTCTTCAATTAAGAACTGCCAATGACTATGGCAACGAGAGAAGGCAATACAAAAGAGCTTTCAGTACTCAACGCTTTCCGTTCGGTCAATATAGGGAAGCTAATATTGTTACCGAAGAGCGAAATTCAGACTTTCTCTTAACATTTAATCGGGAGATCGTTGCCTCAACATTTACGCTGATGGCATCTGTTGGAGGTAACCAATTAAGCCAGAAGTCAGAATTTTTGGAAGTGAATGCCCCCCAGTTAAACATACCCGGTGTCTATAACCTCACAAATTTCAGAGCACCACTACAGACCTCACAATCTGACATACGGAAGAAGATCAACAGTTTGTATGCCTCCACACAACTCGGATACAAAAACATGGTATTCCTTGAACTTACTGCGCGTAATGACTGGTCTAGTGCGCTGACGTTGCCTCAAGAACTTAAGAACGCTGGTATCGGAACGGAAAACAACTCTTACTTCTATTCTTCAGCAGCTTTGAGTGCAGTGGTAACGGATATGTTTGAGGCCCCCGAATTCCTTTCCTTTGCAAAGGTACGCGCCAGTGTTGCCCAAGTTGGAAATGATACGGACGCATTTACGTTTACGCAAGCGTATAACCCCAGCGATCCGTTTGGATCTTCTCAAGTGTATGGTGAAACGGACCGTCTTGCTAACTTCAGTTTGAAGCCCGAAATCAGTACTTCTATTGAAGCAGGAGCCGACATACGTTTCTTTGGAAACAGGATTGGTTTAGATTTCACGTACTATCAAACTAATACGCGAAATCAAATTTTGAATATTCCTCTTTCGATCACAAGCGGTTACAATAGTTTATCGATCAATGCGGGTGAAATTAAAAACTACGGATACGAAGTGATGTTGAACACCATACCCGTAAAACTTGCAAATGGTTTTCAATGGAATTTGGATATCAATTTCTCGGCTAACCGGAGCCAGGTTGTTTCACTATCTAGTGGCTTGACTAATTATGTGCTTGCTACCAGAAGGGTGAGCATTGAGGCACGGGTTGGAGAGCGCATGGGAGATATGTACGGCATCGGCTTTGCCCGTGTGCAAAATACAGACCCTAATAAGCCTTATTACGATGCTACAGGTCAATTCGTAGGTCAGATGGTTTATACAAACCCGAATGCCCAAGGCCAAGGCGGTGGCAGACCTATTCCTACAACTGAAAGGATTAAGCTTGGAAACTACAATCCCGATTGGATAGCCGGTATATCGAATACTTTTAGCTACAAGGGAATTAAGCTTGGTTTCCTTTTTGACATCCGTCAGGGTGGACAAGTTTATTCAGAAACTCAAACCGTTGGTCGTGAAGGTGGAATCATCACTGAGACGCTCCAAGGAAGAGAGAATGGATATTATCCTCAAGCTTCGGTAAGCACTGATCCGCGTTTACTCAATGCGCCAGATGGCACCTATGTAATTGGTAATGGTGCAAGTCAAAATGCAGATGGTTCCTTCCGTGTAAATGACAGTCGCATTTTGCCGCGCCAATGGCATACTGCGTGGACAGGTGGAAGAAATATTGCAGAAGGTGCGGTGTTTGATGCTTCATTTGTGAAGCTTCGCGAAATGCAGATTGGTTATGTAATTCCTGATAAAGTCTTTGGTAAGTTGCCATTCAGAAGCGTTAGTGTTTCATTGGTGGGCAGAAACCTTGCTCTGTGGACAAACGTGCCTCATATTGATCCGGAGGTCATGTCTTATACAGGAGGTACTGCACTTCCTGGTATTGAGTGGATGTCTATCCCTTCTTCCAGAAGCTATGGATTTAATGTTGGTTTGAAATTTTAATAGCCATTACGAGTTATGAAAGCAACTAAAAAATATGGATGGATCCTCTTACTTGTTTTATCAGTAACAGGATGCGATAAAGACTTTGAATCAATTAATACAAATCCCAATGTTCCTACTTCAGTAACACCTGACTTACTTTTATCAGGAGTTATTCGAAACACCATCAACGATCAAGTGAGTGAGGCATGGAGTATTGGTAACATTGTTGCCCAACATACCGCAAAGATTCAGTTTGTGAATGAAGACCGCTACTTGTGGGGCGAGCGAACCGGTGTGTGGAACAGTGTATTTGGAAACATGAGAAACGTTCAAAATATTCTTACTTCAGCAGAGACAGCCAAGCCAGTACAGAACAACTATATAGGCGTAGCACTCATTTTGAAGTCATGGATGTTTTCAATAGCAACGGATACCTACGGAGACATTCCGTACACAGACGCAACGAAAGCTAAGCTTTCATCGAATTATACTCCAAAGTACGATACACAAGAAAGCATCTACAATGGTATACTTGATGACCTCAAGCGTGCTAATGATCTTTTGGGTACAAGTTCAGAGCCAATCGCTGGCGATTTAATCTATGGCGGCTCTGTTATCAGATGGAGAAAGCTTGCTAACTCACTCAGGCTTCGCTACCTGATTCGTATCTCTAATAAGAAAGACGTTCGGGCAGATATGCAGGCTATACTGGATAATCCTACAGCAACCCCGATTTTTGAAAATAATTCTGACAATGCTGTGCTGGTCTATCAGGCATCAGCTCCCAATCAATGGCCCTTATACACTTCTAGGGTCGGTTCATTTGATGAATATAGATTGAGCAAGACCTTGAGCGACTACTTGACAAGCATCAATGACCCACGCTTAGCGGTTTTTGGTCGTCCTACGGAGCGATCTGTGGCAAGTGGAAGTCCAAAAATTGATGGTATTCCAAACGGTCTTGAAGATACGCAAGCATTAAGCTATAATGGCGGCCCTCAGTTTGTCTCGCGTGTAGGCCTTACGTTCGCCTGTTTAGTTTGTAATGACACAGGCCGACCAGCTCCCGTAGCAAATGCATCGCGCGGACTTCTCATGACGTATGCTGAATTGCAATTCATTTTAGCGGAGGCCAGGGAGAGGAACTTTGTGACAACAGGATCCGCAGCAACCTTTTATACCAATGGTATCAATGCAAATTTTGATTATTATAGAAGCATCGTGCCAGCAGAGTATGGCATCAATTTAACTTTGCCGAGCAGTTATTTTAATCAAACAAGCGTTGCTTATGCGGGTTCCCAAGCGGAGCGACTCACAAAAATCGGCACGCAAAAATGGGTTGCGCTTTTCTTCAACGGTCTGGAGGCATGGTCTGATTTTAGAAGAACGGGAATTCCTGCACTTCAGCCTGGTGCAAGTAATCTAAACAACAACTTGATTCCAATCAGATACATTTACCCACAAGCCGAACAGTCACTCAATAGTGGCAATAGGACGGAAGCTGTTAATAGGCAAGGTGCTGATAATATTAATACCCCGATTTGGTGGGACAAAAATTGATTATTTAAACTAAGAGTAGTTGAAAACGTGAAGGCCAATACCATTTTTAACAATGGTTGTTGGCCTTCTTTTTTATCCAACATAATTTATGAAAAAGAAACTTATGAATAGTCTGGGCAAAGGTTTTGCTGTGAATCTTGTCATTGTGATGATGACAATTAACTTGTATGCTCAAAGCAAGTCAAACACCGAAAACATCATCCTCATCACCTTCGATGGTATGCGCTGGCAAGAAGTTTTTGGGGGAGCTGAGAAACGATTGATCACCAAAAAATTTCTGAAGGACTCAGCCGGCATCACCAAGTCGTATTGGGCGGAGACACCTGAGCAGAGAC
>JAIENH010000147.1 GCA_019751475.1 Cyclobacteriaceae bacterium | reverse complement strand
ATGGGAAAAAGTTATTGAGATGGTTCGACCCCAAATACTTCAGGCTGCTTAGAGATGCGACATTTTGGAATACACCCTGAGATTTCCGCGGTTTTTACAAATGCGTTTTCTTCCTAACTTAGCGCGATACAACCATAACCACTGACGTACATGAAGTTTATCGTTAACTCCAGCTACCTGCTGAAGCAACTTTCTTATATCAACGGGGTAATTACTACCAACCCGGTGGTGCCCATTCTTGAGAATTTCCTCTTTGAGATCGACAAGAACCGGCTCACGGTCACGGCCTCTGACCTGCAAACGTCCATGATCACGGAGATCAACGTGGAATCAAAGGAACGCGGCAACATTGCGGTGCCCGCCCGCATTCTGCTTGACACGCTTAAAAACCTGCCCGATCAGCCCGTTACCTTTTCGATGGACGAGTCGACCTACAGCATTGAGTTGAGTTCGGACAATGGCCGCTACAAGCTTTCGGGCGAAAACGCCACCGATTTTCCTAAGGTGCCTTCGGTGAGCAATGATTTTTCTGCTTCCATTTCCTCGGAGGTGTTGGCGCGCGCTATTAACAATACCATTTTTGCCACCAGCAACGATGAGTTGCGCCCGGCCATGACGGGTGTGTATGTCAACCTGGGTGAAAAGAACACCACGTTTGTTTCTACCGATGGTCACCGGTTGGTGCGCTACCGCAGAACGGACGTGAAGTCGGACAATGGCAGCACGATCATCATTCCGCGCAAAGCGCTGAACTTGCTAAAGGCCACCTTGCCTTCTGAAAACACAGACGTAACGGTTGACTTCAACACGTCCAATGCATTTTTCAAGTTTGGCAGCATCCGCATGATTTGCCGCCTTATCGATGAGCGCTTCCCCGATTATGAAAACGTCATCCCTTCGTCCAGCACGATCAAGATGACCATCAACCGGACGGACTTCTTGAGTTCACTCAAGCGTATTTCCATCTATGCAAACAAAACAACACACCAGGTACGGCTGAAGATCACGGGCAGTGAGTTGCAAGTATCTGCGGAAGACCTGGACTTTTCCAATGAAGCAAATGAACGGCTCTCGTGCGAACACGAAGGAGAGGATATAGAGATCGGCTTCAATGCGCGCTTTATGATTGAGATGCTCAGTAACCTCGATACCGACCAGATTAAACTAAACATGTCGGCACCAAACAAAGCGGGTGTAATTCTGCCGGTAGAGAAAGACAAGAATGAAGATATCCTGATGCTGGTGATGCCGGTGATGCTCAACCAGTATGTATAATACGAGTGTTTCCTTAACCTAAACCTTTTTGGAGATGCAAGTAAGCCCCGCCTTTTGGCGGGGTTTTTATGCTGTTTACGGACTAACCAGGTTGATGGAGAAGTTTATATACAGTGGGTTACCGATGGTGTTTTCCATCAAGTAAGGTTGATCGCCCCCAAAGCCACGGAAGAAATTGCCCTGGTCAAGATTGAATCGCCAGTTATAACGCAAGCCTGCCTGTACTGAAAACCAAAGGAAGTCTTTAATAGATCGCTCAAAGGTGAGCCGGATGCGCAATTCGCTTCTGCGCAATTCCAGGTCATTGCGCCCAGCCGCAAACTCATTTCCCCGGTTGTTGATTCGATAGGTGTTTCCTTCCAGTTCATAGCCAAAGAAAGCCAGCGTGCGTGGGTTAAAATTTCTGCGCACGTTGAGGCGAGCCGGAAAAACGGACTCAACACCCCACTTGCGTGAAGGTGCGGTATAGTAATAATAGATGAGAGGAATGTAATTCAACTCTCCAACACGAAAGGTGCGTGCTGCTCCAAAACCATACATAAGGCGGTCATGTTTCTTCCAGCCATAGATGCCAAACACAGACAGGCGAGTGTATTCCAACGACTGAATGTTAGCCAGTGAGTAGTTGCCGTTGAGATCGGTCTGACCTTGAATCAGGAAGAATTGTTTCTCATTCAACGGTTTGAACAAAGTAAAATTGATGCCCATGGTGCGTAGCCCATAGCTATCGAGCGATTGCGCCAGCGGATTTTGAATAGGCTGACTTTTGTCGAAGCTATAACGATGCTCCCAGTAAATGGCCGCCAGGTTGATGAGTACTTTCGTGGTAGAAACCACGGGCACGTTAGCGGCTAGTCGCAGGCCCTGGTTGTTATTATTTCTGATGGTCTGCGCAGGCGCACCGTCTATGGAAGCAAACTCCATATCGTAGGCTCCTTGCACATCGTAGCCGAGGGAAATTAATTTGTTCGGGCTTTGGTCGAGTACTTTGGAGGTGGCGTATCGCTTGGTGCCGCCTGCCAACTCAGCCTCGGCATATTGACTAAAGTCTTCTACGATGGTAGTGTCAGCTTCTTGCGCGTGCGCAACAGTGGCCACCAGCAAGCTGGCCATCACAAACAGCGCTCGCATCACGCTTTCTTTTTCAGTTGGATGCGTTTCCACACATCGGTGCGGCCGAACAGCGATACTCCGATAAAGCCGCGCACATCCAATGTGTTTTCATCCGTCATTTTTATTTCGCAGCTGTAGGTACTGCCGTTTTCCGGATCGTAGATGGTGCCGTTTTCCCAAGTCTTCTCCTCTGTGTAGACAAAGTCTTTGAGCATGCGGTAGCCAAGCAATGGCATGGTGCGCAATTTTTCGTCCGGATTATTTTTATCCACTTTGGGTTTGCCTTCTTCGTTGTTTGGCTCGCGCAGCCACACAATGCGGCCAAAATACTTATCGGCTACTTTGTCAATCTTGACACGCGCTTTGCCACTGCCGGTCTCCCAAATGCCCACGATGGCATCGGCTGCCGTGGGAGTTTGTGCGTGGGCCAGCGAGCCGGCCAATACCATTGTTGCAATGAATAAAACAGCTGATTTCATACGTTCTGATGGTTTGGAGAGGCAAATATAGCAAAGCAATCAGTATCAATAGTAATACTATTATATTGGGTGCATAACAAATTCGGGGTTATTAGGGATCTAAAAGATTTACGCTCAGTTGCGCGGCAAATAGTGATATGTCTTTTTCAGTTTGTAGACGCGCAATCATTGCGCTGGCTGGCGGTATCCCCGGCCTCAAGGCCGGGGATACTTTTTGTCCTTGCGATAGCTTTGAGACAAATTTGTTATGCATCCATTATACTTTGATTTTGAATTGGATGGAAACAAAAAGGCCGCTTTTGGCGGCCTGTAAATCAAAACGGAAATTACTGTCTACTTAATCGTATTGAAGTCGAATGAATTCTCTAAGAATTTAGTCGTGAATTTTCCTGAGCGGAACACGGCATTGTCCATCAAAGCCAGGTGGAAAGGAATGGTAGTCTTCACACCTTCGATGACGAACTCACTAAGTGCCCGCTTCATCCGTGTGATCACTTCTTCACGCGATTGACCCGTGGTGATAAGTTTGGCAATCATCGAGTCGTAGTTGGGCGGTATGGTGTAGCCTGCATATACGTGGCTGTCCACCCGCACACCGTGACCTCCCGGGAGATGGAGGTTCACAATCTTACCCGGTGACGGACGGAAACCATTCTTAGGATCTTCTGCATTGATGCGGCACTCCATGGCAAAGAGGTTCGGGAAATAATTCCTCCCGGAGATGGGCACACCGGCCGCTACTTTAATTTGTTCTTTGATCAAATCGTAGTCGGTTACTTCTTCTGTGATCGGGTGCTCCACCTGGATGCGGGTATTCATTTCCATGAAATAAAAATCCCCGTGCTTATCAACCAGAAACTCTATTGTGCCCACACCTTCGTAGTTAATGGCCTTGGCACCTTTGATGGCAGCTTCGCCCATGCGTTCGCGCAATTCCTGACTCACGATCGGGGAGGGAGTCTCTTCTACCAGCTTTTGGTGTCTGCGCTGAATGGAGCAATCGCGCTCGGAGAGATGGCAGGCTTTTCCATACTGGTCGCCCACCAATTGTATTTCAATGTGACGGGGTTCTTCTACAAATTTTTCAAGATAAAGACCATCGTTGCCGAAGGCGGCTCCGGCTTCCATACGCGCATCGTCCCACGCTTTTTTAAATTCCGATTCCTCGTTGATGATGCGCATACCTTTGCCACCACCACCGGCTGTTGCCTTAACGATGACAGGGTACTTGATCTCTTTGGCGATCTTCATGCCTTCCTCAATGGATGATAGCAATCCGTCTGAGCCGGGGATGACTGGTACACCGGCTTTACGCATGGTGTCTTTGGCCGTGCTCTTGTCGCCCATGGAGTCGATCATACTCGGAGAGGGGCCGATGAACTTGATGCCATACTCCTGGCATACAGCCGAAAATTCAGAACGCTCCGACAAAAATCCGTAGCCGGGATGGATGGCATCTGCATTCGTGATTTCCGCAGCCGAGATGATGCGGGGAATATTTAAATACGATTCTTTGCTCGGGGGTGCTCCGATACACACAGCCTCGTCTGCAAAGCGAACGTGAAGACTTTCTTTATCGGCTGTGGAATACACCGCTACCGTTTTGATGTCCATCTCCTTGCATGTGCGTATCACGCGCAAGGCAATTTCTCCACGGTTGGCAATTAATATTTTCTTAAACATGAATCTTGATTTTTGATTTGTGATTTTTTGATTTGTGAATTACGTGTCAGCACAACTCACTGAGCCTTAAAATCGTAAATCATAAATAGCAAATCGTAAATTGTTTAATCCGGTTCTACTACGAAGAGCACCTGGTCGTACTCTACAGGTGATGAGTTTTCGACCATTACTTTTACAACCGTGCCCGATACTTCTGACTCGATCTCATTAAACAGCTTCATGGCCTCAATGATACACACAGTCTGACCTTTTGAAACTTTGTCGCCCACGGAAATAAGCGGAGGTGAATCGGGGCTGGACGAGCGATAGAACGTACCAATCATAGGCGACTTGATGTCTACCGTTTTGCCGGCAGTCGGGGTAGGCTTCTCTGCCTTCGGTGCTGCTGCAGGAGCAGCCGCAACGGGCACAGGAGGCGCCATGGGCGCCGGGGCCATCGCCATCATTGGCGCGGGGGCCGACTTCATTACCTTCTGGTCCGGCTCACGTTTTACGTGCAGCTTCAGTTCTGTGGTCTCACTGTTTACTTCATTGAGTCCGGATTGCGAGATGAAAACAATCAGGTCACGGCTTTC
>JAIENH010000402.1 GCA_019751475.1 Cyclobacteriaceae bacterium | reverse complement strand
AAACTCACGATATTGTCTTTGCAGCCGAAGCGCTGAAGTTCTTCCATTGTTTTGGGGAAGGCAGCTTCGCTGCTGCTGGTGCTGAACGCCAGCAGGATGGGTTCTTTTACTCGTCTTAATAACTCGATCACTCGCTTACCGATCACGGCAGATCCGGCAAGGCCCAATACAATCCACAGCACAAGCAAGCCGAAATAAAATTCGCTGATGAAAATGGAATACGTTTTTAAGATGCCGAGTCCCTGCTTGGCGATGATGGCCGTCATGGCGCCAAACACGGCCAGCGGTGCGAGGTTCATCACGTAGCCCGTAACTTTTAAGATGACGTGGGCCGCAGCGTCCATGAAAGTGATGATCACTTTGCCTTGTTCGCCAATGGCGGCTGTGGCCACGCCAAAGAAAAGTGAAAACACTACAATTTGTAAGATTTCATTTTTCGCCATCGCATCGATAACGCTGGCAGGAAATACATGGTACAAAAATTCTTTGAGGGAAAGTCCATTGTGTGTGAGACCGATGTCAGTGCCGGCATCAGGCACGGGTAGATTCATCGCGATGCCCGGTTCGAAAATGTTTACCAGTATCATGCCAAGCAAAAGACTGGTGAGTGAGGCGCCAATAAACCACAGTAAGGTCTTGCCCCCGATGCGGCCCACGGAGTTGATGTCCCCCAACTTGGCTACACCCACTACCAGGGTGGTGAATACCAGCGGGGCTACAATCATCTTGATGAGCCGGAGAAAAATATCGGCTAAAATCGAAAAGGGTTCTACTTTCTTGTCGCGGGCGGTGAGGGCTGCACCACGCTCTTTCAGCAGGTCTTTCTTTTGCTGCTCAAGTACCGGCTTCGCAGTGCTGTCTGCCAGGTGTATCTGTTGTTGAATTGAGAGTAAGTCAGTTTCCAGTGACTCCAGTTTTTGGTTCTGGTCAGCCAGGTAACTTTTGTTGAGCGTAAAGCCCAGCGCAATGCCTGTCATCAGCGCGATGAGAATGTAGAGGGTGAGCTTGCTCTTTTTGGTTGGGGTAGATGGCTGCATGCGTTAGGTGTATTATGGTAATCGTCTTGCTCTGGCCAGACCTACCGCAATATCGAAAAATTGAATGTATTTGGAGGGTAATCGTGTTTAAATTCAATGATCGGGAGCGGCTTGTAACATTTTACGAGGTTTGGGGTCTTGTTCTTGATTTCAATAACCTGATGCTATGCTAAAGAAGATCGGGCCAGCCTTCGCCATGGCGGCCAATACACTCCGAAGTCATTTTTTTCACACGTTTCTCTCCATTCTTGGTATGGTGATCGGGGTAGCCTCACTGGTTGGCATTCTCTGCCTGATAGACGGCATGGAGCAATACGCTAAAGACCAGATCACAAAAACCACCTCCCTGACTTCCATCGCGATTAATACACGAGCCACGAAGACAGTCAATGGCATCCTGGTGCGCAAAGACACGTTTGCTTGCATCACCTATCCGGAATTTAACGAATTGCGGAAAGCGATTACTAAACTGGCTTCGGCTTACCTGTTCTCCACCCAGTCGATTGAGGCAGGTTGGAATGGTAACTCGATTGTTAGCCTGCTGCGGAGCACCAGTGAATTGACAGGCACCGATCTCAAACTAAAATCCGGTCGACTGCTAAGCCAGAATGATTTGTCAGCGAAAGCCACTGTAGCAGTTGTCAACTCGACCTTCGCCCGATTGGCCAGTTCAAAAGATTCGTCCGATGCTTTTATCGGGAAGAAGGTGCGGATTCGGCAGCAGTCATTTGAAATAGTCGGAGTAGTGATCAGTTCATCGGAGAACCCGGAGGTGTATGTGCCAATTACACATCTGTCAAGTGCTGAACTTTTATCACAACCGCCTTCAGTGATCGTGCAGGCAGAAAATGTGGCGGATGTGCCGGCTATTAAAGATTCGCTACGTTCATGGTTAGACACTCACTACCAAGCGCGCTCGACCGATTTGGATGTGCTGACAAACAACTTTCGCGTTGAGCAGGCTACGCAGGGCTTCACGCTCTTTCGTGTCATCATGGGGATGATTGTTGGAATATCGGTTTTAGTTGGAGGAATAGGCGTGATGAACGTGATGCTCATCTCGGTCACGCAACGCACAACAGAAATCGGTGTGCGAAAAGCGATGGGTGCGAAACGTGAAGATATCGTACTTCAGTTTTTGACAGAGTCAATCACCATCTCAGCTTTTGGAAGTCTTTGCGGATTGCTGTTTGGTATTCTGGGCACGATGGGAGCCATCCCGATTATCAAAGCCGTTACCAAAGTACCCTTTCAGGCATCCTACACTGCCAATACGATTGGTGTGGTGGCTGTGCTGGCTGTAGTAGTGGGTATTGCATTCGGTACGTATCCTGCACTCCGCGCCTCCCGGCTAGACCCTGTGGAGGCCATTAGACGAGAGTAAGAATAATCAAGAAACCTTTGATACTTTACCTCTCAACAGAAAATCAACCATAACCAGCGCAGCCATTGCTTCTACAATGGGCACAGCACGGGGCACCACGCACGGGTCGTGGCGGCCTTTGCCAGATACGGTTACCTCATTGCCATCTTTATCAACGCTTTGTTGGTCTTGCATGATGGTGGCCACCGGCTTGAAGGCTACCGTAAAATAAATATCTTCACCATTGCTGATGCCGCCCTGCACGCCACCGGAATGGTTGGTTACGGTGTGAATTTTTCCACCTTCGTTTACGAAAGCATCGTTATGTTGTGATCCGCGCAAGCGTGTTCCTTCAAAGCCGCTGCCGTACTCAAAACCCTTTACAGCATTGATGCTAAGCATGGCTTTGCCTAACTCTGCGTGCAGCTTGTCGAACACCGGCTCGCCCAGGCCCGCAGGAGAGTTTTTAATAACGCATGTCACACATCCACCAATGGTATCGCGATCTAGTCGAATGCTATCAATGAGTGCTATCATTTTTTCGGCCGTAGCCGGATCAGGGCAGCGAACAATATTTTCCTCTGTTTTACTAAGATCAAGTTGTGTATAAGGAGGTGTTTTCAGATCACCCACTCGCGATACGAAGGCTTGTATTCCAATTCCGTATTTCTTCAGCAGTAACTTGGCAACAGCACCGGCTGCAACCCGTGCCGCGGTTTCGCGGGCAGAGCTTCGACCACCACCTCGATGATCGCGAATGCCGTATTTCTCCTGGTACGTAAAATCGGCATGCGAAGGGCGAAACGCATTTTCAAGATGACCATAGTCTTTGCTGCGCTGGTCTTGGTTTTCAATTACAATTGCTATTGGAGTGCCAGTAGTTTTTCCTTCAAACACACCTGACAAAATTTTGAAGCTATCGTCTTCCTTTCGCTGGGTAGTGATTTTTGATTGGCCCGGCTTCCTGCGATTCAACTCTGACTGAATATATGACTCATTGATTTCCAATCCGGCTGGACAGCCATCAATGACCACACCGATAGCGGGCCCGTGGCTTTCGCCAAAAGTACTGATGCGAAAAAGTGTACCGTAAGAGTTCAAGATGTAAGATGTTAGATTTAAGATATTAGATTCAAAACTTGACAAGCAAGCATCAATAGCAAATCTAAAATCATAAATCTAAAATTAATTGAGACCGAACCACTTTTTCCAAAGAGGTTTTTTCAAGTAGGCCAACTCTTCTCTCATTTGCTCCCGAGTCATGACTACTAACTCCCAGGCCGCATCTGCCTTGCGTTTGGTTTCCTTCACCTCCTCCTTGAGTACTTTGGTCTCTTCTCTTATGGCTTCGGTTTCTTTTCTTACCTCCAATGTAAGTGCACGAATGTCCCGCAAATCATCATTCAAAGCATCCAACCAATTCTCCTTGTCCATAAGGTTAAAGGTATAAATTACTTTTTGAATACTAAATAGGCCGATGCTCCCAGCATCAGCAGGATGAAGAGATTGACCGCGAGCGGCATCCAGTCGCGGCCTGAGGCTGCCATGAGTTTGTTGTCAGTGAAGGGAATGCGATCGTAAAACGAACCGAAATCAGTGCTTTGGATGGTTTGATTGCGTTGACTTTCTCCTTGCACATTCACCGTTATTTGCGAGCGCAAGGTGTCGTACTTCTTTTTGAAGGGATTGAAATACACCCACATGAAATAATTTCCTAAACTAAATTGGCCCGGCTCTTTCGGTACCAGGAAATATTTGAAGGCCTTGGTGCCTGTCACGCGTCCAGATTCTCGGGTGATGTTCTGCTGCACGTTAGGCTCGTAGAAATCGAAATTATTGTCTTTTGGAATGGCGGGCCGCTCGACAGAAGAGATGTTGCCTTCCCCCTGGATGTTAAATTCATAACCCACACTCTGGCCGGTCT
This sequence comes from Cyclobacteriaceae bacterium, assembly GCA_019751475.1. Classification (GTDB taxonomy): domain Bacteria; phylum Bacteroidota; class Bacteroidia; order Cytophagales; family Cyclobacteriaceae; genus ELB16-189. The sequence goes on along the minus strand of JAIENH010000402.1, from coordinate 794 downwards.
TTAGTTCGGTAGATGAAATTTTCTCTTCCAATTGATAATCGCCTACAGCTACGGAACTTTGCAGTGGGTGCGGTGGCAACTCTTTTACTTTCACTGACTTTGGTTTGGAATAAAATGTTTTAAAATCCTCTTGCCTGTTTTGACCAAAGAAAGAAGGGTTCTTGGCTACTTTAAACTTGATCATCTCCAGCCCTACACTGGGGAACGAGATGGGCTCGGTGTTAAGCGGGTAGTAGGTGGCTTGATAAATTTTGTATTGAGTATAGCCCTTGCCTTCAATCTGGATGTACTTGCCTTCAATATTCTCAATGTTAAAATTTTCTTCCCAGCAATTAGAAGGCTTTAGCTTTTTCAGAATATCAGAAAGCTGCTGGCCGAGGTTATGAAATTGCATGGGAGCTTTGTTGTTGTCGGCCACCAGAAATGACAGGGTGACGGTGAAGCCTTCGCCTACATACACTTCATCCGAAGAAGTATTCAGCGTAAGCAACGCATCTTCCTTCACATCAATAAATTCAGGTTCACCTCTTCCAAAAATATCGCCAAACGGATCTGCGTTTCTAAACGGGTCGCGCGCCTGGGCCTGAATGGGCGGACCGACTTTTATTTTCTTGCCGGGAGAAGAAACGGCCTGATCATTGACTTTGATGTTGAAAGGAGGTACAACGATGGTGCCCTGGCGGGTGGCCACGTACGTCATGATAATCGATTGAGATGAACTAATCTGCCCGTTGACAATGCTTGTCTGCGACTGCGAGCTGGTGCCGCGCTGACGCAGTCCTTCAATCTCTGGA
>JAIENH010000746.1 GCA_019751475.1 Cyclobacteriaceae bacterium | reverse complement strand
AAGCCTGTCACCATCGCTTCATCCCCCACGGCCGACTTTACTGTAGGCCCAGCCTGTGCAAATCAGCTGACACGATTTACCGATACTTCCACCGGAGGTGTGCAGTCTCACCAATGGCAAATAGGGCCCGTCTCATTTGGTGTGGTCAACCCTTCGTATACATTTACTTCCTCTGGAACTTTCAATGCTACACTTACAGTCACTGCTGCTAATGGCTGCAGCAATGTGAAGACAAGAATAGTTAATGTGCCCGTGGTGCCGACTCAGAATTTTACTGTGACGAATGCTTGTGCAGGAAAGAATACTTCGTTTACAGATGCTACCTCTTCACCTCAAGATCCAGTAACAGGATGGAATTGGAACTTCGCGGGCAGTTCTACCACGGGAAATCCCGCTTCGTATGGTTTTCTTTCACCCGGCACGTTTAATACCAAGCTCACCACCACACATGCTTCCGGCTGTCGCTACACGCTGTCGCGGGATGTACTGATCAATCCCACGCCAGTGGCAAGCTTCACCGCCACGCCTGACCGTGGGGCTGCGCCTCTCACCGTGCAATTTAACAATACCTCACAAGGGGCTACTCAGTACGCCTGGAGATTTGAAGACAAAGTGCCTGCCACCAGCGCACGCATTTCACCGGTGTACACGTTCGCAACATTGGGTGATTACAGTGCGCAACTTACAGCGACCAATGCGCAAGGTTGTGCCGATATACTTACAATGCCGATTCGTGTGTTGGTGCCTGTGATTGATCTGGTGCTTACCGACTTTTCAATGACTACCGATCCCATCACAGGGAAACTCAAAGGAATTGTCACCATTCAAAACAAAAGCAACGTGCCCGTAGGGCCTGTGGAGGTAGCACTGTACTTGGCAGATAAGGCTGTAGTGAATGAAAATTTATCTATGGATCTTGCTCCTGAAGCCTCTATTACCAAAACACTTTCTTTCTCACTTACACAAGAGCAGTTTGATCTTGGCTTTCTGTGTGCCAAGATCATTTCAGAAAAAGATGTACAACCTGATAACAACAAGCGATGCATTAATCTGAACGATGCAGACGTGACCTTCAGGCCTTATCCCAACCCAACGTCTGGCACTTTACATGTCGATTGGGTGACCACACAACCGGGAACGGCCATCATCGCGATACGCAACGGTGTAGGTAAAAAAGTTTATGAATGGGAGACGATATCTCAAACCGGCCTTAACCAAACTGTGCACGATGTCGCTTTCTTGTCATCGGGTCTGTATTTCCTTACCATTGAAACAGGCGCTAACAGGCGCACCACACGGTTCTTTCGTCAGTAATTTGCTGTATCGATCCCTCGTTCGTGCTTACATCTTTCGTAACTTTCGGCCAATAGAACTGGCCCGAATAGGCTGTTCAACAAAAATTATCAACAGATGAAAATCAAGCTTGATCCAATTGATCGTAAAATTCTGGAACTCCTTCAATCCAATTCCAATATCACCAATGCGCAGCTAGCACAAGAGGTAGGCCTTTCACCTGCACCCACATTAGAGCGCGTGAAAAAACTCGAAACAGCCGGGGTTGTGCGCGGCTACCATGCTGTGGTGGATGCAGCTAGTGTGGGTCTTGGTGTAAGCACCTTTGTGATGGCTTCACTTAAGGGCCACAACAAAGACAACATCAAAAAATTTCTGAAGGCCATCGATGAAGTGGAAGAAATTGTAGAGTGTCATCACGTGACGGGGTCGGCTGATTTTATTTTGAAAATTGTCTGCACCGACATTCCAGCATATCAAAACCTCATGCTCGAAAAAGTCTCCAATATCGAAGTGGTAGATAATTTACAGTCCATGGTGATTTTATCTACCTTTAAGGATACGAAAAAAGTGCCAATACCCGAATTATGACAGTTGAGAGAACCTTAGTGCTTGATGATGCACAGGTGCGCCAAAAGGTGCGAAGAATGGCGTACGAAGTGTATGAAAATAATTTTTCAGAGAAGTCACTCGTATTGGCGGGCATTGAAGGTCAGGGTCATGGATTAGCTAAACTTCTGGAAAAAGAATTGGCCCGCATCTCTCCGCTGGCAGTAACGGTAGTCAAGATATCACTTGATAAGCAAGCCCCGCAGCGAAGCGAGATCCGGTTAGATGTTGATCAGCAAGAACTAAAAAAGAAGGCCATTATTCTCGTTGATGATGTATTGAATTCGGGTCGTACGTTGGCCTATGCTATGAGGCCGTTCCTTTCCGTTGAAGTAAAAAAAATTGAAGTGGCTGTTCTTGTCAATCGTAGTCATACGCACTTTCCGGTGCAACCCAATTACACTGGCTACGAACTATCCACTACGCTCAATGAGCATGTGGAAGTAGTGCTTGAAAAGAAATCGGCCGTTTATCTCCATTAAATTTTTATATGTCAGCTCACAAAAAGCAGGAGGTGAAACGAATCACCACGCATCAACTTCAGGAAATGAAGAACCGTGGTGAAAAAATAGCGATGCTCACGGCCTATGATTACAGCATGGCCAAAATCATTGATCAGTCGGGCATTGATGTGATCCTGGTTGGCGATTCAGCCTCGAATGTGATGGCAGGAAATGAAACGACTTTGCCTATTACTCTCGATCAGATGATCTATCACGCTACCTCTGTAGTAAAAGCCGTGAAGCGTGCCCTGGTAGTGGTTGATATTCCGTTTGGTTATTACCAGGGCAGTTCGGGCGAAGCGCTGCGTTCATCTATTCGCATCATGAAAGAATCGGGTGCGCATGCTGTGAAAATGGAAGGTGGAAGTGAAGTAAAAGACTCGGTCTTGCGGATTTTGAGTGCCGGTGTGCCGGTAATGGGCCACCTTGGACTTACACCGCAGTCAATTTATAAATTCGGAACGTATAGTGTTCGTGCCAAAGAAGCGGAGGAAGCTGCCAAGCTTTTGGAAGATGCAAAGTTGCTGGAAGAGTGCGGCTGCTTTGGTTTGGTACTGGAGAAAATCCCCGCTGAACTTGCCAAGAAAGTTTCCGCTGCCGTAAAAATTCCCGTCATCGGTATTGGGGCAGGTCCTGAAGTGGATGGACAGGTGCTTGTTATGCAAGATATGTTAGGTATTACAAAAGAATTCAAGCCGCGCTTTCTCCGGAGATATGCCGATCTCAATGCGGTAATCACCGGAGCGGTGAATAAGTATGTGGAAGATGTAAAGGCAAGAGCGTTTCCGAATGAAGAGGAGAAGTATTAAGACTTATTGTAAATTTGAATTATGAAACTTACGGCAATAATTGAAAAGTCTTCTGATGGGTGGTACGTAGGGCAAATTGAAGAGGTGCCTGCAGCCATTTCGCAGGGAAAGACGATTGACGAGTTAAAGGCCAATCTATTAGATGCGCTGCAACTTTTTTTAGAAGCAAATAAGGAGAGTACTCAAAAGGAGTATTCTGGCAAAACAGTGATTCGTGAATTACTGGTAGCTTGAAGCGAATTCAATTCATTAAGCATCTTGAGGAAAACGGCTGCTATCTTTTGCGCGAAGGGGCCAATCATTCTATTTATCAGAACATAACAAACAAAAGGCAATCGTCAGTTGGTCGTCATAGAGAGCTATCCGATTTACTGTGTAAAAAGATTTGCAAGCAATTGGACATACCGGAGATAAGGAAGTCCTAATTACAAGACTTGATCTTGGAGCTATCTTCTATCTCTCCAAACCATACCACGCCATATTGTTCGTAGATGCCGATGCCAATCGCCTTCCATTCCATCTTACTCCAATTTCCGGAGTTGATAAGCAAAGGATTATGCCCCGGGCTCTTCTTCCATCCATCAAGTCCTTCAGTAGCTGACGCACCTCCTGAACTATAATAAGCGATCTCATATCCTTCTCCTTCATAGCCCGCGATCTCTTTGGGCTTATTCCACATGCAGGCTGCCTTAGAGTGATCGGCCGTATAGCAGCAGTCGCTCCAGTTGCCTTTACTCGACCAACTGTGCGGATTGCAGTCGCCCCGGTTTTCGTAATCAAAGTTGACTGCGAGATCACGCACATGCGCCTGTGCCACACGCGTAAGTTTGGCGGAGTAGGGGATCGCTTTTATTTTTTTACTCTTGCGATACTGCATGATAAGATCATACAATCTTTTTTCTTCCGAACTCAGGCAGACATCCTGTGCGGTAAGTTGGTAAGAACAAAAGCTAAAAAGCGCAGTTATTAATTTTATTCGCATAGACGGGTTCATGTTATCAGGGCCCCAAATTTCTTTTATTCTGTCATAATTTTCATAATATTGGCCCTCTTTACACACAAACGCAACGACTCAACCATTTAAAATAAATCTGCATGAGCGACCAAAAAATCACCATTCTTAACGGAAAACTAACGGTACCCAATACACCCACCATTCCTTTTATCGTGGGTGATGGCACCGGCATCGATATCTGGCCTGCCTCGCAGTTGGTCTTTGATTCAGCCATTGACAAAGCCTATCAGGGCAAGCGCAAAATTGTGTGGAAAGAGGTCTTAGCCGGAGAGAAAGCGTTTAACGAGACCGGCAGTTGGATGCCCGAAGAAACGCTTACGGCTTTCAAAGAATACCTCGTAGGTATCAAAGGACCGCTCACAACACCCGTTGGGGGCGGCATACGTTCACTCAATGTGGCGCTTCGTCAAGATTTAGATTTGTACGCTTGTGTGCGGCCGGTGAGGTGGTTCAAGGGAGTGCCCTCTCCTGTAAAGGAACCCCACAAAACGGATATGGTAATCTTCCGTGAAAATACCGAAGACATTTACGCAGGCATTGAATTCCAGGAAGGTTCGGATGAGAATAAGAAATTCATGGCGGCCTTCAAGGACTCTTTCCCCAAGCAGTATAAGAAGATTCGTTTTCCGGAAACTTCCGGCATTGGTATTAAACCTGTATCAAAAGAAGGAACCGAGCGATTGGTGCGGGCTGCTTTTGATTTTGCTATTGAGCACAAAAAACCCAACGTCACATTGGTGCACAAGGGCAACATCATGAAATTTACTGAAGGTGGCTTCCGCGATTGGGGCTACGCATTGGCCAAGCGTGAGTACGGTGCGGTGGATTTGGATGGCGGACCTTGGCAGGTGATTGAGAAAAACGGTCACAAGATCGTGGTGAAAGAT
>JAIENH010000458.1 GCA_019751475.1 Cyclobacteriaceae bacterium | reverse complement strand
ACACAGTCTATCTCAACAATGAAAAGTGGGGTTATCAATACCAGCACGTTCGCAACATGCTTCAGATCAACAATGGTATTGGTGTAAACCAACCATTGTCCTTTAGTGAGGTGGGGTCATTAGCAGAAGTGTATGAGACAGACTGGAGTTGGTCGGCTTTGTTTGCCGATTATGACAATGATGGGGACAAAGATGCTTTGATCACAAACGGTTTCCCGAAAGATATCACCGACAAGGATTTTTCAAACTATCGCAATGACGTTGGTTTGATTGCAAGCCCCTGGATGATCGTGGATTCGATCCCCGTGGTGAAGGTCTCTAATTTTGCCTTTGAGGCGACCGGTGATCTGACATTTAAAAAATCCACAAAAGAATGGGGGATGGATATACCTTCTTTCTCAAATGGCGCTGCGTTTGCTGATCTGGACCTTGACGGTGACCTCGATTATGTAGTCAATAATATCAATGATCCCGCATTCATCTATGAGAATCTTTCCGAAAAAAAGAAGGGCAGTTCTAATTACTTACGCGTGGCCCTGAAGGGTCCGTCCGGAAACCCGGATGCACTTGGATCAAAAATCAGGATCGTTACCCAGGGAAAAGCGCAGTACCACGACCAATCAATCTATCGCGGATACCTCTCCACCGTTGAGTCAGTGGCTCATTTCGGACTTGGATCTGTCACTCAGGTTGATTCACTTTTGGTAAGGTGGCCTGATGGAACTATCTCAATTAAAACAAACATTGCAGCGAATCAGGTATTGACTTTGAATCATACGGATGCGAAGCAAATGAACATTCCAATCGTTCCTGCCTCCAAGTTAAAACCGTACTTTAAAAAGGAAGCTAGCGCAACGCTTTCGTTCAAACATAGCGAGATGGATAAAATAGACTACAATATCCAGCGGACGCTGCCTCATAAGTTCTCACAATCTGGCCCTGCATTGAGTGTTGGCGATGTTGACGGAAATGGACTAGAAGATGTTGTTATTGGAGGATCTTCCGAGCAACCGACAACTATCTTTTATCAGGTGTCGAAGTCAGTATTTAGATCAAAATCAGTTAGCGAGGTCTCACCCAAACCATTTGAAGATGAAGGTCTATTGCTCTTTGATGCTGATAACGATAATGACTTAGACTTATATATCGTTAGCGGTAGTTTCGAGTACGAGCCCAATAGCCCCAATTACCAAGATCGACTCTATCGTAATGATGGATCTGGTAATCTTGTCAGGGATAGCAAGGCGCTTCCTGCACTTACTTCCAGTGGCTCGTGTGTGCGGGCAGCGGACTTTGATCAAGATGGTGTCCTCGATCTTATGGTGGGTGGTCGCATCATTCCTGGACAATACCCATTGACGCCTGTTAGTTATTTGCTTCGCAACAATAATGGTTTGTTTGAAGATGTGACGGATTCATTGTGTCCACAGCTAAAGAAAGTGGGCATGGTCTCAGATGCTATCTGGACAGACTTTAACGATGACGGTAAAGTTGACTTGTTGGTTGTGGGCGAGTTTATGGCACCCACCTTCTTTACCAATACAGGCAGCAAACTAGAGCCATTGGCAAATTCTGGATTGGAAAACTATTCAGGTTGGTGGATGAGCGTTACGGGTGGAGATTTTGATAACGATGGAGACACAGATTATGTGGTAGGCAACGTAGGAACAAATAATTACTTTAAAGCATCGGTCGAACGACCGCTTCGCGTTTATGCAAAAGATATTGATGGCAATGGTAGTGCGGACGCAGTTTTATCCTGCTATTTTATTTCCCCCGATGGTTCACTAAAGGAATACCCAGTTCATTTTTGGGATGAACTGAGTCAGCAGAGTCCTAAGTTCAGACGGAAGTTCTCAAAGTATCGGAGTTATGCTGCTCGAACCATGGATAATCTTTTCACTGAGGAGGAGAAGAAAGATATGGTCGTACTTCAGGCCAATTGGCTTTCAAGTAGCCTTATTCTAAATGAAGGCAATGGAAAATTTTCAGTTCGGGCCTTACCGAAATCTGTTCAGCGTGCGCCTATGAATGGAATGACGTCAATGGATGTGAACAGTGACGGCTTTCTTGATATTGTTTCAGTAGGAAATGACTATGGCAACGAAGTTTTTATGGGCCGCTACGATGCGGGTACCGGGGATGTTTTAATTGGCGATGGAAGAGGAAACTTTAAAAACATCGTTTCGCGGGAGAGCGGGCTTTTTGTTCCCGGTGATGCCAAGGCATTGGTGCGGCTTCCGGGTGATGACAAAAACCAGCTTTTAATTTCTCAGAATAAGGACAGCTTAAAAGTGTTTAGTTATTCTTCCTCTGGCCAGAACCTGCCGGTTGGTGCGCAAGATGCCGTGGTTCGGTATGAACTTCCTGGTGCAAAGAAAGTGAAACTCGAAGTGTATTATGGATCGGGCTTTGGTTCCCAATCATCTCGTTTGGTAACGCTACCGCTGAACGCCACAAAGATTACTATTCAGGATTATAAAGGAGCCATCAGAGATGCAAACCAAGTTGTTGTGAAGAAATAGGTGTTGACCGTTGTTCGTCAATAAACACAGGCACCTTTAAGGTCACGCCCAGTTTTAGATTCAGCTTTGGCACCATGTAGCGGCACAACTCAGGACTGTGTAGCTCTTCGTGCTGGTGCATAAAAAACCAGATACGCTTGATGCCCTGATTTTTCCAGGATGCCATCCGGTTGATCCAGTCATCCACACGCGTGTAGTCAGTAGGGTGGAGGCCATTGCCTACAAATCGGATAAAGGCATCGGGAGTGGTAAGGCGCATGTGCACACAGTCGCGCCTGCCGCTGGCATCGGTGATCACCGCTCCGGTTTTATGCCGCTCCATCATTGTGAAGGCCTTGTCGAAAGCAGTTGGATCCACAAAGATGTCTTTGTGCCTGTACTCAGTAAAGAGTTCAATGTCTTTGGGCAGCGATTCTATGAATGCTTCGATTGTATCCAGGTGCTTGGGTCCCATTTGAGGATGGGGCATCAGGAATAGCGGCCCGAGATTTTCTTTGAATTCGTAGATGGCCTCCAGAAAACGATCGACCAATTCTTTGGTTTCTTTTAATCGCTTGATGTGTGTAATCTGATCAACGAACTTGGGACAGAACTTAAAATCCTTTCCAACCTTCGCCTTCCAGCCTTTGATTTGCGCTTTGGTTGGCATGCGATAGAAAGTAGCGTTCAGTTCGATGCAATTGAAATGCTGGGCATAGTGGTCCAAGAAATTGCCTGCCTTGGTTTTGGGCGGATAGATTTTTCCAACCCAGTCAGGTCGTCCCCATTTGGCACATCCCAAATACACCTCTGTATCTTTTGCTTTAGATTTTTTTAATATAGCCGTGGTTGCTGCATGGTCAGGTGGAAGTGTAAAATCAATCGAAGATAGATCTGTTTCTTGCTCAACGCGACCGAATTGCATAATGGAATTTAAGATTCTAAATATCCACAAACAGTAAGTCCTTTCAAAATCAGCCGTTAAGGCTGATTACACTGTTCAAGCATTTTGCTATTTTGTTCCCTGCCCCAATACGGCTTGCGGATATCGGTGTTGGTTTCATTCTTAAAATACTCTTCGGCTTTTTCAAAATAGATAAGAGCGTTTTTCTTACCGCCTCCATAAGCCTCGGGTGTATAATACTTGCTCATGCCTTCGATATAATAGATGCGAGGGTTTTCTTTACGGAGTTGTTTGGCTTTACGAAGGTTCGTGCTATATACTTCCATGTGTTTTTGCCAGGCTTCAGGATCTAATCCAATGCGATTACTTGATATCATAGCGAGCAGCACATAGACTTCATCGTTTTCGGAAGCACCGTTGGCCTTTGCTGCCTCCAGACTTTTCTCAGCTTCGTTAAAAAATTGACTTTTTTTGACTTTGTCCGCCTCAATAGCGCCTGTTATTGTTTTTATATAACCGGCATAATAATGTGCCACCCACTCTGTGCTCCACTTATTAGCTATTAGCCCAAAGCGATTAACAGCCGCCATTCTTGCGGTTTGATCTGCAGCAGTTTCCCATTGTGTAAGTGTTGTTTTAATCGCTTCTTCCACCGTTTGAGATTTAGCGACTAGTGTAGATGTGATAAATAAAAGCGTGATTAACTTTTTCATATGATTAGATTGTTTAGAGTTGATTTTGAATTGATTTAAAGTTCGTCTCGATTAAAATCGGATAATGAAAAATTCATCCCAACAAATACTGATCGATAGAGTGGTGGCTCGACTGGATAGCTTTGTGTACCATCGGCTGAATAACGATAGCCGAAAATGTTTTTGCGATTGGCTACGTTATCCACACCCGCATAAAACACGGCAAAGACTTTTTTGATGTTGGTAACGTAGCTCAGGTTCAATGAGAAGTTTTCGAAATGAGGCGCCCGATCTTTTAAAAATTCGGTAGCGTTTGGATTATAATAGGGCCTTCCGGTGGCGTACCTGTAAGTGGCGGCTACGCTCACTTTTAGCGATTCAATGAAGTACTTAGCGATGACATTCAAATTGTGATTGGAAATGAATGTGGGTGTAGCACTGCTCGGAAAATTTTCGAAGAGTCGCTTTGTGTCAAGCCAACTGTAGGAAACCCAGTAATCAAGATTCTTTACAAGCTTGCGATCGCGCCAGAACACATCAATACCCTGTGCAAAGCCTGTACCTGAGTTGTCGATGTCGCCTGAGATAAACCGGAAAGGATTAGGATTAAAGGGTACGTTAAGTTCTCGTATCAACTGATTATACGACTTGTAGTAGCCCTCCACTCGAAAGGTTTGCTTGTCTGTAATCCATTGATAATTAGCGATGTAGTGAACTGCCTGCTGAAAGTTAGCTGACTTGTTGGCCAACAGGTACCGGTTGTTTGGGTTCTGATAGAAAATCCCACTCGCAAGTGATACCTGACTTTGCTTTCCGATTTTATAGGCTGCTGAAACTCGAGGACCAAGCGCAAATTGGTTTAATAATTGACTATGCTCTCCGCGCAACCCGGACTTAACTCCAAACTTGCGAATAGGTTTCCATTCAAGTTCGGTGTAGACAGCAGTTTGTGTTTCATCAAACTTGGAATTGAATGTATCAAAACTACGCTTGACGC
>JAIENH010000697.1 GCA_019751475.1 Cyclobacteriaceae bacterium | reverse complement strand
CATTTGCATCATATAACTAAAGTATTAGTTTTACACCTAAATATTTCGTTATGAAAGAAATGACCCGGGCCGAAGACCAGGTAATGCAGGTACTATGGTCGCTCGAAAAGGCCTTCGTAAAAGACATTGTTGAAAAACTGCCCGACCCCAAGCCGGCTTACAACACAGTGTCCACCATTGTGCGCATCCTGGAGAAAAAAGGATTTGTAGGATACAAAGCCTATGGCAAAACGCACGAGTACTATCCGCTCATATCAAAAGACAAGTACCGCCACTTCTACCTCGGCAACCTGGTGAAAGGACACTTCAACGGTTCGTTTCAAAACCTGGTCTCCTTCTTTGCGAAGGAGGAAAAACTAAGTGTGAATGACATTGATGAATTGATGAAGCAATTGAAAGCATTAAAAAGCAAAAAATCATGAATACCTTCCTAAACTATCTGCTCGAAGCCAACATCGCACTCGTGCTGTTCATGCTGGTGTATTGGGTGCTGCTGAGAAAAGAGACACAGTTTAGCCTGAAGAGATTGTATCTCATGACAGCGCTGATACTCTCGTTGGTGCTGCCGTTTATTCACTTACAAAATGATTTTTCGAGGGAGATCATTCCATCTATTGAAGACCTGACGAATGTAACCATGCTTCCTACACTGTTCATCGGTGAACCCGCACTTAACCAATCGACAAATGAACAGTTATCCATAAATCCATTTTTAATTGCGTATGGCTCGATAGCTGTGGTACTGACGATAGTGTTCCTCACTCGTTTGTCACTTCTAGTAAAGCTTATCATACAATCAAAGAAATACAGGTGGAGAAATTGCTGGGTAGCCGAATCCGCGGAGGAAAAGGCAACGTTTTCGTTCTTTCATTTCATTTTCATCGGGCAAACAAACGGGCTGACTACCGTTGAAAAACAAGAAATCCTTTCGCATGAACTGATTCATGTGCAGCGAGGTCATTCATTTGATTTGTTGCTTATCAATCTGATGACCATCGTCTTCTGGTTCAATCCGCTAATCTGGGTCTATAAAAGAGAATTGGCACAACTCCACGAGTTTGAGGCCGATCACGCGTCCGTAGGCCGCAACGACATCAACGACTATTGTGAATTGTTGGCCAAAGTAACCTTGCAGAAAGTCAACTATCCGATGGTAAGTCCCTTTACAAGTTCGTTAACCCTTAAACGCATCATTATGATGAATACTATGAAACACAAAATCAAGACCTGGAAAATGTTGCTGGCCTCTACGGGAGCCTTGTTCATCTTCCTGTTCATTGGCTGTCAAGAGCAAGTGATCAATGAAATTTCAAAAAGCACGGTAACGCAAGTGGGCAATTACCCACCGAATGTAGCCGCTGACTTGAAGAAGCTCAAGCAGGATTTTCCCAATCAGACCTTCACTTACTTTGAAGGAAGCCTGGAAGATATCACTAAGCTTGTCGATGAAGCAGGCAAAATGGATTTTGTAAGGGCCATGTATGTTTTCAAAAAACCAACGGGTAATGTAAACGGGGTAATCTTAAGCAACGTAGCCAAGTTTGCGTCTGATCTTCGCGTAGATGGTGGTGAAGTGTTTACAGTGGTAGAAGAATCTGCATCACCCAAAAATGGAATGGATGAATTCTTTCAGCTTATTGGCTCTAATCTGAAATACCCGCTCAGTGCGCGACAGAAAGGAATACAAGGAAGCGTATTTGTTGAGTTTACCGTAAAAAAAGATGGTACGCTTTCAGACTTTAACATAATAAAAGGTATAGGAGAAGGTTGCGATCAAGAGGCTATCCGTGTGCTTCAACTGAGCCCTCCCTGGAATCCTGGTAAACAAAATCACCAACCTATTAACCAGCGCTATGTGTTACCCATAGTCTTTTCAATGGGCACTGGAAATACCGCGACTATCACGCTCGACAATCCCCGTCTACCTGATCAAGCGATGCAGGTTAAACTGCAAAAATCTGAGACGGATGGCGAAAACTGGCTTATTGGCAAAGTCGAAAATTCTGCCGGTGCTCCACTGCCAGGAGTGAACATAGTAGTTGCAGGAACCACCAATGGCACAGTGACCGATTCAGATGGGAAATACAAGCTGAAAGTAGATGCATCTTCTGGCAAGGTTGTATTTTCGTTTATCGGATTTAAAGCGGAGGAACTGACATTTTAAAACATTTCTTAGCAGCGCTCTTCAAGTTGAAGGGCGCTGTTATTTTTTTGTCACTTCAACCATTCGCGTAAGCGCTCGGTTGGAATGAATACCTTGGTAGGACCCATAGCGTAAGGCGCCACTTCGTAGCTGTTGAAATAGAAGATGATTCCTTCGGGTGTGAAGCCGTAATTATCGTTGAGCACAAAGACATCGTTCTCAAACCAAAACCCGCTCGCCTCCAGGGAGGTAGTGTCGGCCAGGTCATGCTCCTTGCGGAAGACCTCCTCTCCTATTCGCGTCAACGCATCGAGGCTTCCTTCCTTAAAAATATCATCGAGGGTGACAGTAGCCCCGGTAGCGGGCCGGAAGTTTATGAAGGTGATGTTGCTGTTGGGATGAGCACCTCCGGCAAAAGAATATTCATCCATCTGAAGACTGATGAGGCTATCAGTTAAGGTGAGCACGCTGATCACTGCTTCAAACGACCAGCCGTTGGAGTAGTCGGGGCTCTCTTTTTTGAAGTTCTGGTATTCGCTGATAAAATCATTGCCCAGTGTCTCGATTGGTTTCACTTCGCCTTCCACACCACCGCTCAGGTAGAAGTTGATCCTGTTGCGAAGAGAAGTGACCACAGCTGTATCCAATCCTGAGAACTCCGGATACTCCACTGTGTAGTGCGCACAGGGCAGCGTGTCTGAGCTGCAGCCCTTCATAGATTCCACCTGGAATTTTTTCATCTCATAGCCGATAGCCTTCGTTTCCTTACGGGCTGGTGAGCAGGCTAAGAGAAGGAATGTAAATGCTACCGAGAAGACAATGGCTCTGTTCATAAGTTTTTATTCAATACTTCCGACAATTTCTTTTGAAGAGCGGGGCCGCGCAAATTCTTGGCCACAATGATACCTGCCGGATCAACCAAAATGGAGAATGGTATGCCCGTGATATTATAATCGCGAGCGGCCTGCGAGTCGAAGTACTTCAGGTCTGACACGTGGTTCCACACTAGTCCGTCTTCCTGGATGGCCTTCATCCAATCTTCACGTGTCCGGTCTAAGGACACTCCCAAAATATCAAATCCTTTGTCCTTAAACTGGTGGTACGCATTAACTACGTTAGGATTTTCTTTGCGACAAGGTGTGCACCACTTAGCCCAAAAATCCACGAGCACATACTTGCCTTTGAATGAGGACAGGCTGATCATTTTTCCGTCTGGGTTGGGAAGTGAAATCTCCGGGGCGGGCTGCCCGATGGCTGTTAGTTTCAACTTGTCAACAAACTGTACAAACTCCTTGGCATACGGATGATTGGGCCACTCCGTTCTAAACTTATCTGCAACTACTGCATAGGTATCCAAATATTGATCGCGGTCAAGTACCCCGCTGTTTTGCAGAATATTAATGAGACCCAATGAAGGAGGCTGTTGCTTGATAAGACCTGCCGCCTGGTCGGCTGCAACTTTCATCATATCGAGATATCTCTGTTGTGCGGCCCTGATTTTTTCTTCGTTATTTTCCTGCACGGCTTTCTGAAATTCTACTTCCAACGCCTGCATCTCCGGAGCGTTTTGCACTGACTGGATAATCTTTTGAACTTGAATACCCAACTCTTCATCAGGAGAGCCTTTGATCTCAAAGCGACCCATGGGATCGTTGCCATCAGCCAGCACTTCAATATTGCTCTTGTCAAGAATCACGTTCACGTATTGGCGTTTCAAAATATTTAGCTGATAAAAGCCTGGCTCTTTCACACGAATCTTCTTCTCAAATGTGCCGTTGGCGCGAAGGTGGGCTGTATCGCGAAAAGCCAGTTTATCATCGTTGCGCAGTTCACGAATTTCAACAATCCCCGGAGCTGGATATTTTATTTTGCCTGTGATGGTAAGCTCGGTACCTTCCTCTTTACCGCCACAAGCCATCAGCAGGAGTAAGAACACATAGTTTCGATTCATAATTCATTCAATTTTTTAGTCAACAATTCAGTCGATAGTTTAGGATCAGCATTGCCCTTGGTGCGTTTCATTACTTCACCCATAAACATGCTGACGATTCCTTTCTTTCCATTTTTGTACTCTTCCACTTTTAGCGGAAACTCTTTTATCACCTGATCAACAATTGGCACCAGCGTGGATGCGTCACTTTCCTGGATCAAGTCAAGTTCTTTCGCAATTGCTTTGGGCGATTTGTCCGGATGCTCGGCCATGACCGGAAATATCTTCTGCGAAGCCACGGAAAAATTAACAACTCCTTCATCAATAATAGCAATTAACGAAGCCATCATTGCGGGGGTGATGGGAAAATTCTGCACAGAAACAGATTTGTCGTTCAAGTACGATTTCACCGGCCCCATCATCCAGTTGCTGGCTGCCTTAAAGTTGGTGGTGTGCGTGCAAATCTCCATGAAATAAAAGGCAATCTCTTTTTCATCGGTGAGCACCTGGGCATCGTAGGCAGGCAATTGATAATCGGAAATTAATTTTTGCTTTAACTGGTCGGGTAGCAAGGGCATGTGCGAACGGATTTTCTCCAGCCATGCGTCTGACACTTCCATTGGGCTAAGGTCAGGGTCAGGGAAGTAGCGATAGTCGTTCAGTTCTTCTTTTGTGCGCATACCAAAAGTCTTGTCAAGGTTGGCATCGTAGGTTCGTGTCTCCGAGATAATAGCGCGGCCTTTCTCAACCTCTGTGATTTGTCTTGCAATTTCATTGTCGATGGCCCGCTGCACGTTGCGAATCGAGTTCATATTCTTAATCTCCACTTTCTTGCCAAACTCAGTTGCATCTGCCAGCATGATCGACACGTTAGCATCGCACCGCAGCGAGCCTTCTTCCATGTTTCCATCACAGATATCCAGGTAGCGCACCAACTTTCGCACTTCCAACAGAAATGCTCCCGCCTCTTCCGAACTCGTCAGCACGGGCTCGGTGACAATTTCAATCAAGGGTACACCGGCCC
>JAIENH010000684.1 GCA_019751475.1 Cyclobacteriaceae bacterium | reverse complement strand
TATCGATATTTCTATTGTAACCTGAATTATCTACTTCTTTTTAAAGGGTCGAATGATCAGGCGGAAGCGTTTGTCTGAACTTAAGTAGCTCTGGCCCCAGGTTAATAACACCAGCACCCGGCTTCCAAACCCAACGAGCGACATCAGGTGAACAAACATCCAGATGAACCACGCAAATACACCTTGCGTTTTCCATCGGTGCATATCAACTACAGCACGGTGTTTTCCGATGGTGGCCATGCTTCCTTTGTCATGGTAGGAAAAACCGGGGAAGTTATCCGGTGCGCCTGCCTCGAAATAGTTTGCCAGGTAGCTTCCCATTTGTATGGCAACCGGAGCTACCATGGGCAAGGGTGGCTTACCCTCCACAGGAGCAAATGCACATACATCTCCAATGGCAAAGATGTTATTGTGTCCCCTTACTCTCAGTTTTGCATCGACCGGTAAGCGTCTGCCACGCACAATCAATTCTTGAGCAAAACCGGAGGGAACACAACCCGCCACACCTGCTGCGTAAATGAGGCACGTGGTCAAGATTGTTTTTCCATTGTTGAAAACTGCCTTGTACCCATCGTAAGAAACCAACGCGGTGTTTAACCAAACCACCACACCCATTTCTTCCAGAAATTCCTTTGCTTTGGCAGAAGCCACCTCGCTCATAGGGGGAAGCAGGCGCGAGCCCATCTCCACCAGGTAAATATCCATTTGCCCGAAATCAATTTCGGAATAGTCGTCCGGCAACACATGGTTCCTCAATTCTGCCAGGGCACCCGCCATCTCAAGTCCTGTTGGCCCGCCTCCGATTACCACCATGTCAATCAGGCTCTCCTGCTCGTCACTCCGATGGTCAAGATTCACTGCCTTTTCAAAATTTTGGAGCAACATACTCCGGAGGTCCAACGATTCTGGAATGGATTTCATTGGCATGCTGTGGGCTTGCACATCCTGCATACCGAAGAAATTAGTAGTAGAGCCTGTCGCGATCACCAGGTAGTGATAGTCTAAATCACCTACGTTGGTGATCACCCGATTACTCTCGGTTTGCACTTCCAGAACTTCGGCCATCCGGAAGGTGATATTCTTCTGCCCCTCGAAAATCTTGCGAAACGGTGTGGCGATTGAACTGGCATCCAAACCAGCCGTGGCCACTTGATACAATAAAGGTGGGAAAGCATGATAGTTGTTTTTATCAAGCACTACTACCTGAAAGTTTCTCTTGGCTAATTTTTTAGCTAACCGAAGTCCTCCAAATCCACCACCGACAATAACAACCCGTGGCAGGTTGGACTTAGGAACGCGAAGATGGTTGGCCATTGATCAATGCAGTAGCTGATAGATTAGCAAGTAAGCTCCGCATCCGGCAAAGTAGCCTAGCATGGCAATCAAGCTGATGCGCTTCAGGTACCAGATGAAGTCAATTTTCTCCATGCCCATCACAGCCACTCCGGCTGCCGAGCCAATGATGAGGATACTTCCACCCGTACCTGCACAGTAGGCGAGATATTCCCAAATAAAATGATCCATCGGATAGATGGCCAGGTCATACATACCCATGCTGGCAGCTACTAACGGCACGTTGTCAACAATGGCCGAGAGTAAACCAATCAACGTAATGATGATTGACTGGCTGCCAACGGTGTGATCAAGCCATTGGGCAAAGTGATGAAGGATGGTCATCGACTCCAATGCCCCCACAGCCAACAAAATTCCCAAAAAGAAAAGTACACTGGAAGTATCGATTCGCTGCAAAGCGCCCGCAGCGGTGTAAGGCTTCCGCAAGGTTTCGTCTGCGTGGGGATTGATAAGTTCAGATACAACCCACAGCACGCCCAGGCCGAGCAACATGCCGATGTAAGGAGGTAGGTGTGTGATGGTTTTGAAAATAGGAACAAAAATCAGGGCACCAACACCTAAAAAAAGCATGATAGAACTGCCGCGAACTTTTTCATGACCGTAGCCCAGATTGTCGTGTGCAGGATTTGGGTGCTCACCCAGCGAGCCTTTCATCGTAAAGGTGAGGTATAGCAACGGCACCAGCATACAAAGTACACTGGGTATGAACAGTACTTTTATGATGTTGACAGTTGACACTTGTCCGCCAATCCACAACATGGTAGTAGTCACATCACCGATAGGTGTCCAAGCGCCACCGGCATTGGCCGCAATTACAATCATACCGGCAAAAAACATGCGCATGTCTTTGGCGGGAATCAGTTTGCGGATGAGTGATACCATCACGATGGCCGTGGTCAGGTTATCAAGAATAGCTGATAGAAAAAAAGTGACCCAGCACACGAGCCACAAAAGTTTAACAGGGTTTTTGGTTTGGATGCGGTCCGTGATCAGGCTAAAGCCCTGGTAGGCATCCACCAATTCCACAATGGTCATCGCGCCTAGCAGAAAAAATAAAATGGATGCAATCTGGCTCAGGTGCTCGCCTAATTGATGCCCCACCTGTTCGTTGTCTTGCGAAGACATTGCGTAAATCGTCCAGCACAACACACCGGTGAGCAGGGCGGAGGCGGTTTTGTTTATCTTGATGGGGTGCTCCAACGCGATGGCCAGGTAGCCCACCACGAAGATTAGAATGACAATTACGTCCATAGACAATAGGTTAAGGTCGCAAGTAAAGATATGCGAAAAAACCCTATCCGGAAGTTTTGCAAACGATAATTCTGGATGAATTCTCCTAAATCTGATGAACGGCAGCCCCTTTTAATCGGGCTTTTGGCGCTATTCCCTCAAGTTAAACAGACCCTGGTTTAGAAGTTTTAGTGATTTCTCTTTGTGGGCCGTGTCTACCAATATGGAAATATTATTGTGGCTGCCCCCGTAGGAGACCATGCGCACCGGCACTTCGGCCAGCGTCTGGAAGACATCGCTGAGCACGCCTTTCTTCTCTGCCAGTTTGTTGCCCACGATACAGATGATGCTTTGATTCCTGTCAACTTCAATGGTTCCGAAGTTTTCTAATTCGCGTTTGATGTCATCCAGGTGACTGGCATCATCAATGGTGACCGATACAGCTACCTCTGATGTGGAGATCATGTCGATAGGTGTGCGGTGCTTTTCGAAAACTTCGAACACCTTGCGCAAGAAACCGTAGGCCAGCAGCATGCGCGATGACTTGATGTTGATGGCAATGATGCCGTCTTTGGCTGCAATAGCCTTAAACTGTCCGCTGGTTCCTTTGTCGCTGATGAGCGTGCCAAAGGCTTTTTCATCCATAGTGTTTTTCAATCGCACGGGCACTCCGTATTTCTGTGCCGGCACAATGGTGGATGGGTGCAAAATTTTTGCTCCGAAGTAGGCCAACTCCGAGGCCTCGTCAAAGGTAAGCTCGGCAATCGGCATGGTTTTTTTTACTATTCGCGGATCGTTGTTGTGCATGCCGTTAATGTCTGTCCAGATCTGGACCTCTTCGGCCCGGATGGCGGCCCCGATGAGTGACGCAGTGTAATCGCTGCCACCGCGCTTCAGGTTGTCAATTTCATTTTTGTGATTGCGGCAGATGTAGCCCTGCGTGATCAGGATGTTCAAGTGATCCATCGAAGGCAGGAGGGCCTTTAGTCGCTGCCTTATCTTTTCTAACTCGGGCTCCTGGTTTTCATCGATGGACATGAAGTGCAGGGCAGGCAACAACCGGGAGTCGATCTTACGCTCACGCAAGTGGTAATAGAAAAATTCCGTAGAGGCCAGTTCGCCTTGTGCCAGCAATTCGCGATAACTCCGGTCGTCAAACGTGCCGGCTGCCAACAGACGGATGAGACTGAAGTAGCGACTGACAATATCCTGACCGATGGCCTTGTATTCAGATGATGAGAAAAGCTCACCGGCATATTGCTGGTAATGTTTCTCCAGCGCTTGGGTTTCAGCTTCCGCCCCGGCTTTATTTCCTGCCAACAGTAAGTCCCCCATTTTAACAAGGGTATTGGTAGTGCCGCTCAGGGCGGAAAGCACTACAATTTTCTTGCCCGGCATGCCCAGCACGAGATCCGCTATTTTCTTTAATCGCTCGGGTTTGCCTACCGAGGTGCCACCGAATTTTACAACCAGCATGCTATTTTTAAAGTTGCAAAAGTAAGGCACTTATCGTTGCGAGGAAAGTAATAAGTCTTTGATCGATACAAAAACCTCATTTAGTTCTAAAGTTTTTGTACTCTTAGTCTAGTGTATATGTCTCTGTTGGTACTTGAAGTAAAATCAGTGTTCCCCGGTGGGGGTGGCTATTGATCTCAATTCTACCACCTAAGCTTTCCGCGCGGATTTTCATCTGATTCAACCCCAATCCACGAATTTGTTTCTCAGGATCAAACCCTTTACCGTTATCTTCAACGGTAATATTGATTTCGTTCTCATGGCCAAACGACTGAATATCTACCTGAGTTGCCTCAGCATGTTTCACAATGTTGTGTAGAGCCTCTTGTAAAATGCGGTACAACTGAATGATTTGCGCTGGCTTTAAAACTTCTTTAAAATCAAAAACCTACAGCTTTACATCCAAACCTGTTTCCTTTCTGATAGTGATGATCAGCTTTTCTACCAAGGGCACTAGCCCGCTTACGGTTGCAATCGTAGGAGCTAAATCGTGAGAGATACTACGAACATCTCAGATGATTTCATCCATTAACTGCGCCTGTTCACTTTCTTTATTTTGAAAGAGTGTTCGTTGTAAGTGAGATAGCTTACTGCCAATGTCGTCATGCAAATCTCCAGCAATGCGATTTCGCTCTTTTTCAATACCCTCGATGTAATCTTGATACATCTCTTTTTGTTGGAAGGCCAATTTTTGTAGCAGCGCAGCCCGGTCTCTTTGCACATCGCGATATTGACTAACTAATGCAATGGAGAGTACAACCACTTCCAGTAATACACCAAGATAGGCAGGATTTTCTACGGTATAAGTAGCAAAACCAAATGCATTGCAACAATGGAGAATACTAGAAAGGAAATCAGTGCCAGATAAGAGGCCAGGAAATAGACTGCAATTTTTCTGTTTGTCAACAATGACTTTATTCCGGAAACAAAAAGAACATGAAGACCAACCAGGATTAATCCAAAAA
>JAIENH010000595.1 GCA_019751475.1 Cyclobacteriaceae bacterium | reverse complement strand
TGCTATTTGGGATGACCACGAGATAGCAAACAACTCGTACGTGACGGGTGCACAAAACCACCAGCCGGAAGAAGGCGATTATGAAAAACGCAAAGCAGCCGCGCGACAGACGTACTATGAATGGATGCCCATTCGCGAAAGCGGGGAATTGTACCGGTCGTATTCCTTCGGCCCGCTCGCAGATGTGATCATGCTGGACGAACGGCTTGCTGGAAGAAGTCCGGAAATAAAAGACATGCGCGACCCGACTTATAAAAGCGACCAACGCTCTATGTTGGGGTCTGCCCAATTGGATTGGTTTGAGCAACAATTGAAATCATCTAAAGCCGTGTGGAAGGTAATCGGCAACCAGGTAATATTTTCTGATGTGTACTTGAAGGCCGTGTATCCTAAAATGCCACGTAATCTCGACTCGTGGGACGGCTTCCCTGTAGAGAAAAAGAAAATTGTAGATTTCGTTTCTCAGAATAAAATTCAGAACATCATCATTACATCCGGAGATACACACGCTTCGTGGGCCATTGAGTCAGCTGTGGATGTAGGTAAATCATATAAACCTTTTGCTGTGGAGTTTGGCACCACGAGCGTTTCATCTGCCAACGGTGATGAGTACAAAAGCGCAGACACGGTGCGCATGGCAGAGCAAGCGCTGATGAAAAGCAATCCTCATGTAAAGTACCTGGATGACCGCGACCATGGCTACCTATTGCTTACCCTTTACAATGACCGCTCGAAAGCAGAGTGGTACTACGTAAAGACTGTGCGGCAGCCGGAAACCGAGGAGTTTCTTGCAAAGAAATTTGAAGTGAAAAAAGGCACCGTAAAGCTTTACTGATCCTGATTTTTCGCCAGGATGCCGATAACCAGGATGGCACCCTGCGCATGTTCGGTTGAGCTTTGTACCTTTGGTATTCAAACGAATCAATCATGAGATTAATTTTTTCTGTCATCGTGGTGTGCGTGGCAATGCAATGTTCAGCACAAGTTACAGGCAAACTCTTCCCAGACATGGAAGCAGAAACGGTGGAAGATAAGAAAGTGAGACTTCCAAGCGATGTGAGTGGGAAGTACACATTGCTGGGTCTGGCTTATTCAAAAAAATCAGAAGACGAACTCAACACATGGTTTGAGCCCGTGTTCTCCAAGTTTGTACAAAAAGCTACGGGCCTGATGGCAGGTATGGGATATGACGTGAACGTGTATTTTGTGCCGATGTTTACAGGCGTCAATGCAGCAGCTACAGGTACTGCTAAAAGGAAAGCATTAAAAAATATCGATCCTCAATTGCTGCCGTACATCTTGTTTTACAAAGGTGAACTAAAGCCCTACAAAGAAGCGCTTGATTTCGAAAAGCGTGATATTCCTTACTTCTTTGTGCTCAGCCCGGAAGGAAAAATCCTTTACGCCACTTCGGGCGCATACAGCGACAAGAAAATGGACGAAGTAGAAAACGTGATCGAGTAGCCCCGCAGTTTTTCGTTCTTCATTTCTTTTCTACCTTCGGTCATGAGTCTATTGTTGCTCCTGGCCCTGGCGCTTGCTCCCGGCATTATGATCGGGTTTTACATCTACTACAAAGACACGCATGAAAAGGAGCCTTCACGTCTTCTGATCAAGGCTTTCTTTTTTGGAGTGCTGAGTACATTCGTCACATTTCTCATCAGTTGGCCGCTTGATTTTCTCGTGCCGCTGGATGAGCAAGATCTATCACAGCAGGCGGTTCACGCGTTTATCCTCGTGGCGCTGGTGGAGGAGTTTAGTAAATTCATTTTCGTGCGAGGCATTTTGTATCGCAATGCCAATTTCAACGAGCCCTTTGATGGAATAGTCTATTCTGTAATGGTGAGTATGGGCTTTGCCACTTTTGAAAACATCTTGTATGTAAGCGATGGTGGATTTTCTACAGCCGTGCTTCGCATGTTTACGGCTGTGCCGGCACATGCTACGTTTGCTATCCTTATGGGATACTATTTGGGCAAAGCCAAATTTGAAAACGGCAACTATTTTCTTTCACTCTACGGTCTGCTGGTGGCCACGTTCTTTCACGGAGCGTATGATTACTTCTGGTTTATCTCTTTTGTGCCAGGCATCTGGCTGGGCGCTATCATCTCGTTGGCCGTGGGCATTTGGTTTTCTCGAAAGGCCATAAGAATTCATCAGATAGCATCTCCCTTCCGGTCGTCATCCCCAGTTGATAACCCCGAACAAAATTCGTAGGTTCGCTACGATGTATCTGCCGTATATGTAAGCTATGCCACCCAGCCCTTCGGCCAGACCGACTTGCTGGAGTTGTTGCAACACTCGCGTGAAAACAACAAAACCGCAGGCATTACAGGTATGCTTCTTTACCTGCAAGATAAATTCATTCAGGCGTTGGAGGGTGATGCTACATCTGTAAAATCACTACTCGCCAAGATAGAAACCGACCCACGCCATAAGCGCATGTCAATATTATTGGAAGGCAACTTGCCGCAGCGCTTGTTTACCAATTGGTCGATGGTATTTAAGATGTTGGACTTTGACGAATACACCAACCTTAGTGGCTACACAGATCTTCCTTCCTTTTTTGCGGCTAAGCCCGCCAATGATGAAACACATCCCGTGTTGATTTTTCTGCAACTCTTTTATAAAAAGAATTTTGTTGATTTCCCAGAAGTGATCTCAACATGATACGCGAAATAGTAAGCAAGCATATCGGTGGTTCGGAAGGATTTCGCAACCGCGGCATAGAGCCGGGGCGCCTGGAGAACTTCAGCGATGCTGTGTTTGCCCTTGCCATCACATTGCTGCTGATCTCTACATCACCACCAGTAAGTTTTCAGCAGGTAAAACGATTTGTATTCGACCTGCTGCCGTTTGCTATTTGTATAGCGTTGATTCTTGCTATCTGGTATCAGCACTTTGAGTTTTTCTACCGTTATGGTTTGCGTAGTGGCCGCGTGGTTTTTCTCAATACGGTCTTCCTGGTGATTGTCTTGTTTTATGTTTATCCCCTCAAGTTCCTGGCTAAATTGTCACTTATTCCTTTGGGCGTGCTGCTCGGCAAAGACTGGCTTGTAACCGAAATCGGGTCAACCATTCACCCGCAAGACATAGGTGACCTGATGATCATCTACGGCATCGGTGCTATGAGTGCTTTTTTTACGTTGATGCTATTGTACCGTCATGCATTATCACAGGCGAAAGAATTGGAGCTAAACAAAGTGGAAATGTTTGACACTCGTGTGAGTATCCGTACCAACTTTCTTATGGGCTTGGTGCCACTAGTCTCCGTGCTGTTTGCCCTGCTTCTTCGTGGCTATTGGCAAGCCGGAATGGTAGCGGGGTTTGCGTATTTTTTGTATACACCCGTGATGATGATACACGGAGCTAAATCACGAAAGAAACGCGATCAGTTAATAGCACAACTGAAAGAAGCGGATGTCAATTCATGATGTTACTCTTCGGCTCCTTCAAATGATGGAGTTGTAATAGCAGAACCAAGGAACAAGGCATTAAAGAATAATTTGTTAGTGCCATACCAGTAGCCACGAAAAGCCGGATCATCCAAAAATAAAATGGCGCGCCCTTGCCCCATAGTACTCACGGCCAGCGAAGTGCTGTTTTTTATTTTCTCAAGGTTAGAGGGATGAACATAACCGCTTAATAACGGCTTGGCAGAATACTTGATGACTTGATTAAATGGATTCTTGGGGGCTTCAATAAATACGGAGTGATTTCGCCATACGGGTAAGTCGCGGTTAGTATAGCCAAAGCCCAATGGATGCGTGATATCTAAATTGCCCTGGTAAATGGAGCCGCCAATAGCTCGTGAACCTGTATAATCAGCCGCTGTGACATAGTCCAATCGTTTTGTCTCCTTCTTCTCTTCTTCTTTTTTTAGTTGCTCATCAATCAACTTGTTGTTGATCGCCCAGCTTACGGCTGTCTTGAAAAGTAACAGTGTGCCGCCTTGCTGCACCCATGTTTTTATCTTAGTCACTCCGGTTTCACCCAGCCCAGTATAGTTTCCTGCGACCATTATCAACGTGTTGTATTCTGATAACTTCAACTGACCAAATTGTGAGGAGTTCACCTTAGTCATCGGCAATTGAAGTTGAGAATCCATCAGGTACCATAAAGCCCCTGCGTCTGTTGCAGCAGCGCCATCGCCTACCAGCATGACCACTTTGGGCACGGCCACCGTACGGACATTGTTACTCCCCAGGTCGATTCCCTCTACACTAAATCCCGTGCTAACGGAATGCACGTCTACACCTACCGCTGCTGATGCATCTTTTATTTTTTCAAACAGGTCATCGGCTGTGAGGTTTTGATCAGCTACGGCAATAATGAGCGTACCGAAACCAAAATTTCTCTTCGCGCCACTTACGTTTGCGGCAAACGGTTTGAAAGCAGACTTTACAAAAATTTTAGCCAACTGTAGTTTGTACAGTAGACGCGCAGCGTTGTAATCACTCCAGTCAATAAGATAGGCATACGTTGATTTTGTCACAGGTGCCACGGCCGGCTTGAGGTCTTCAAGCTTGAGCTTTTCACCTTTCGAAACCTTGACAGTCGCACTTAAGGCATCATGTGGCATGTTGTATGCGAGGGCCATCGTCCAGGTAGAGGCATCGTAGAAAACACTGTCGTAGAATTGCGTGACCTTTTCAAATACACTGCGCACCATACGATACTGTGTTTGATCGGTAGGTACTACAAAGGTTTTGCCTTTTTCATACCGGTTGCTCCCCAATGTAAGATCGGCCGTAAGTGGATAGGTTTCAATTCGATGCTTCAACAGCAATTCCGCGAAAGCGCGTGTACGCCCTGCATCTTTGCTATCGCCAAACACATAACCTTTTATGGATGATTTTTTTCCCTCATCCAGGGCACTGCGGAAAAATTCTTGCTGGTGTTTCAACATACGCTCACGATTTTCAACGGCTGCTTTCACAGTAGCGAGACTGGTTCGCACGTGATTGCGAATGGTAAAGGCGAATGTCACATCCTTGGTTGTGCTGCGCTGCACATGGCCGCGCGAACTAGCCTGCTCAAACACGAGGCCGAGCCCTCCGT
>JAIENH010000075.1 GCA_019751475.1 Cyclobacteriaceae bacterium | reverse complement strand
GATGTCTTCCAGTTTCCTTTTTTCCTGCTCACCGGTCTTCATATTTTTTAATGAAAGCAAGCCGCTTTGCATTTCGTCTGTGCCGATTACTACGGTGTAGGGTATCCCCTTCCGATCAGCATACTCCAATTGCTTTTTCAATTTAGATACATCGGGATACACTTCCGCAGCAATATTTTTTTCACGAAGTGCCTGAGTGCAATTCATAGCATAGGCCCGGCATGATTCGTCTAGATAGCAGAGCATTACCTGTGAGGCTACGCATGCTTCTTCGGGAAAGAGTTTGAGTTCTTCCATCGCATCGCACAGGCGATCCACGCCAAATGAGATGCCCACTCCGGAAACTCCGGGCATACCAAACACACCTGTAAGATTGTCGTAGCGGCCGCCACCACTTACGCTGCCGATGGCGACATTATTAATCTTCACTTCAAAGATGCAGCCTGTGTAATAGCTCAGTCCACGAGCGAGGGCAATATCGAATTCTACATGCTCTTCAGTTGCTCCATAGTTTGCCAACAGCGAAAGGACTTGCTCCAGTTCATCTACACTTTTGCGCGCGGACTCATATTCGCGAAAGCGATCTTTTAGGAGTTCAGTTTTTTGACGAGTAGTCCCAGTGAAATTGAGTAAGCTGAAAAGCAAGTCGGCACTTGGGCCCGCAATGCCTCGTTGAGCAAGTTCTTCGCGCACTTTGGCTTCACCGATTTTATCCAATTTGTCCATCGCGACAAAAAGAGATGATTCTTTTTCTGTCGCACCCGCCAGCGCAGCTAGGCCTGACAGAATTCCTCGATGATTTATTTTAATCGTGTAATCAGTAATGCCCAGCTTATGAAATACCTGCTTGATCATGAGAATAATTTCCGCTTCGCAGAGCAACGAGTCTGTGCCTACCACATCGGCATCGCATTGGTAAAATTCTCGATAGCGTCCTTTTTGTGGCCTATCGGCTCGCCACACAGGTTGTATTTGGTAGCGCTTGAATGGGAATGTGATTTCATGGCGGTTCATCACCACGTAGCGGGCAAAGGGCACGGTAAGATCGTAGCGCAGGCCTTTGCCAGAAATGTGTGGGGTAATTTTCTTTAGGTCTCGTTGCTGTAAACTCGCGTCATCTACATCTTTTAAAAAGTCACCGTTGTCGAGGATCTTGAAGAGAAGTTGGTCGCCTTCTTCACCATACTTACCGGTAAGTGTGGTGAGGTCTTCCATCGCGGGTGTCTCCAACGGCTGAAATCCGTACGTTGAGAATACGGTGCGGATGGTGTTGAATATAAATTGACGCTTGGCCATTTGCTCGGGGCCAAAGTCGCGCGTGCCTTTTGGTAGTGAAGGTTTATCCATACGTGAAGCCAAAACTAATCAGAAAATCACTCTTTGCGACCAGAAATTCGTGACTGGTGAGAGCGGGTATGGTTGCGTGGATTTGTATTTCGATTATCTTTGCGCCCGCGTGCCGGAGGGCAGGCCCAGAAAACCAGAAAAGATATGTCAGTTACCCGTTTAAAGCGTAAAAACCGCAAAGACAAAGCAAAGTCCGCCCGCAGAAGGCAGTCGTTGAAGATCCAGAACTTTAAGCCCGTGGCAAAAGGTGTGGACATCGAAAAGATCAAAGAAGAATTTAAAGCGAAGGCGAAAAAGTAATTTACAAAATCCCCGAAAAGCAAAAAAGCCAGTGAAAGTTTCGCTGGCTTTTTTGTTGGGAAAGCATGACGAAGATGCGAATGAATCTCCCTGCGTGAATGATGTTAAAGGCGCCACGCGTAACCCGATAACTCACCTTTTGTTCTAACTGTTTACGTGGTTAGTTTTTATACACGCTTCTGAGCTTGTATTGCAGGCTACTGTTTTAATCACGGTATTATTATCCACTTTGATAAACTATGCTGCCCGTGTGCTGTTGCATAGCAAACAACATTAACACTTATGAAAAAATTATTTGTTCTTCTCTTGTCTGTGGCAAGTTCGGTTATGGCCTTTGGTCAAGATGTAGTTGATATTGCTATCAGCTCAAAAGACCACACTACGCTCGTTGCTGCGGTAAAAGCAGCTGATTTGGTGAACACATTAAAAGGCAAAGGCCCCTTTACTGTATTTGCACCTACTAACGCTGCGTTTGACAAATTGCCTGAAGGTACAGTTGCTTCTTTGTTGAAGCCTGAGAACAAAGCGAAGTTAGCCAAGATCCTAACGTACCATGTTGTAAGTGGCAATTTGGATGCGGCAGCGGTGATAGCTGCCATCAAAGCGGGTAATGGTTCTGCTATTCTCACAACAGTAAGCGGTGGAAAATTGACAGGATCACTCGACAATGGAAAAGTAAAACTGACGGACGAAAGTGGAAAGTCTGCGTTTGTTACTACAGCAGACCTGAAAGGTTCAAATGGAGTAGTCCATGTGATTGATGGTGTGGTGCTTCCAAAATAGTTTAGTGAAGTTGGTAATTGGTGAAGGCTCCCTGATTATTTCAGGGAGCTTTTTTGATATATCAGATGTAGCTATTGCATCGCAATATTCTTTGCCATCTTCGGAAAAATCAGTCCATGAAAGGGTAGCACTGAATACCAATATAATCTTCCCCAAAGGCCCAACGGCCGGAATGTAGCCGTTTGAGACAAAATGTTCGACTTGTCTGATGTCTTTACTTTGAATTCAAGCCACGCTTCACCCGGCAATTTCATTTCCGCATAAAGCAATAACCTACCATTGGGTTTGTCGGCTACCAACACCCGCCAAAAGTCAAGCGCATCGCCTGCTTTCAAATCCGTTTCGCTTCTTCGGCCTCTGCGCAAACCTACACCGCCCACCATTTTGTCCATCACTCCGCGAATGCGCCACATCCAGTTTCCAAAATACCAACCACGGTTGCCACCAATAGACCAAATGTTTTCAATCACTTCAATTTTATTTCTAGTGAAGGCAATTTGTCGTTTGTCCGTAAACACGCCATGTTCGGGCACAAAGGTGTTATTCAGAAAGTTTTTGTCCATAGTGCCCAGTGAAATAGAATCTTTCCAACTTGATACCACATTTTTCTGACTGATTTTATCGAAGGCCAATTGCAACGCCTCTTGGTAGCCTAATACTTTTGTGGGCACTATTTCTCGAATGCGCAAATCTTTGCAAATGACTTCGTTTTTCATGCTGTTGACCAAACTTCTCGCCAATGAGTAAGTAGTTGATGTCACAAACACTAACCAGAGCGAAGATAACTTGGGTGTGAGTACGGGTACAGTAATAATCCAACGCTTCAGTCCGCGCATTTTGGCGAAACCATAAAGCATTTGGTTGTAGGTGAGAATTTCTGTGCCGCCAATATCAAATGTTTGATTGAATGTTTCGGGCTTCAGTAAAACGCCTTGCAGATACTCGATCACGTTGCGGATGCCGATGGGTTGGCAGCGCGTTTTCAGCCACTTTGGAGCAATCATGATGGGAAGCTTTTCCACCAGGTCGCGAATGATTTCAAACGAAGCACTGCCTGAACCGATGATGATGGCCGCGCGGAGCACCGTGAGTGGGGCATTGGCTTGCGCCAAAATATCTTCTACATTTTTTCGCGATAGGAGGTGGTCAGACAAATCCGCAGCGTTCACGATGCCGCTTAAGTACACAATCTGTTTTGCCTTGGTTTGATTCACCAATGCCACAAAGTTTTGTGCCGATTCCGTTTCGAGGGTAGTAAAATCGGGGTTAGACGAACTCATGGAGTGAACCAGGTAATAGGCCGCATCGATGTCACGCGGAACGCTATCATCCCCTTTTGGCTGATTCAAGTCGTACTCAATGACAGTGACATTCTTGAGAAAATCCTCCGTAAAATCTTCCCAATCAAACCTGCGCTGGTCGCGTACTAAGCAGATGACATGGTGACCCGCTTCCACCAACACGGGCAAAAGCCTGCGACCAATGTAACCCGTAGAGCCGGTGAGGAGGATTTTCATTTAAAGAAAGATAAGCTTCCCTCAAGTAACAGAAGGACGGAAGTAATGTTACAAAAACAAATCTTTTAATCTTTCGATAAAACAACGATTCTCTCACCATTGGCGATAGCAACTTGTTTTGTCTTTTGGTTGAAGGCAATTTTTGGCTCATTCTTTAAATGATGTATAATAGATGAAGTTTGGTGACCGCTCGCAATGTCTTCTGCATTATCAATCACTTCGCCCGTTTTATAATTGATGATTTTTGGGTAGTTATATAAATCCCAAGCGAAAGTATCGTCAATGGCGGTAAGGTGGCCACCAATTATTTGATTGGTTGAAACGCTTTCCGATACTGAACCCAGGGCGATGTCAACTTCACGAAAGGAAGGCCCAATCAGAATGGAGTTATCTGAAATGAAACTTGCGCTGTAAATATCATCGTCCATTTCAAGAGATAGGGCACTGTTATCCAGCAACAATGGATTTTGAATGCATGCATCGATATCAAAAACAGAGATAAAATCAAACGGCTGCCAAATCCAACCTTTGCTCATTAGTTTGGAGTTGCCAAAGCTTACCTCAAACCTGGAGTGAAAAAAGTCGGAAGGATTTCTATCGGGGACGCTGGTTAAAATTTCACCCGTCTCTGCATCTTCAAAGTCAATTTGATTGTAGCCATTGGGGCAGCGAATAAGTAACGTTTGATTGCCTTTAGTTTTGGCAAATGCCACTGGGAACTCATAAGTATCGGCCAAGTAATATGACCGATTGATTTCCCTAAAAATTTCACCATCTTTTAGCAATAGACCCTTAGTGCCAAGTTTTTGATAAATCACAGCAAAGTGCCCGTCTGCTGATGTGACCGCACTGTCAAATGGAAACCGATAACTGTAGCTCCCTAATGAATCGACTTCTCCATTCAGATAGTATTGGGTGCCACCATCAGCCCAGTCAATCAAGTAGTCGTTTCGCCAGCTCATGGTCTGCAGCGGTCGACTAAGTGGTAACGTAATGCGTTTCATAAACAACGAAAGCTAATCAAAGATAATAGAGCTTTTTTATTCACCAGCCTAACCTAACATTTTTACTTTTCTTTCAAGCACTTGCCGGTCAGCTTCTGTTTTAG
>JAIENH010000734.1 GCA_019751475.1 Cyclobacteriaceae bacterium | reverse complement strand
CTTTTCTGATTTCGTCCATCTCATCTTTTAAAGGATACTACACGCAAGGCGGTGCACTGGAGGTAGGAATTGCTACTACCGGTGCAGTAACTACCAGCATTATTGCCGTCCTGCTTTCCGATTATCTATTAGCCCAACTTCTCTACGTTCGTTAATGATTAAGATAAAAGATATCTCCAAGTCATTTGCCGGTAAGTCCGTTCTACAAGAAATATCCGGAGAGTTTGACAAAGGAAAAACGAATTTGATCATTGGTTCCAGTGGTACGGGTAAAAGCGTTTTACTTAAATGCATCGTAGGCCTCATACAACCGGATACCGGCAACGTATTTTATGATCTTCGAAACTTTACAGAAGCCGACAAAGAAATGAAGGCCGAAGTGCGAAGGGAAATCGGTATGCTCTTCCAGGGAGGCGCCCTGTTTGATTCAAAAACTGTAGAACAAAACGTGATGTTTCCGCTCGATATTCTTACCGAGATGCCAGCTGCTGAAAAACTGGAGCGGGTTAACTTCTGCTTGAAGCGTGTGGGCCTGGAAAATGTTAATAAAAAAATGCCTTCCGAAATATCCGGGGGTATGAAGAAGCGCGTAGGTATTGCCAGGGCAATTGTCAATAATCCGAATTACCTCTTCTGCGATGAGCCTAACTCCGGACTGGATCCGCAAACATCTATCGTGATTGATGATTTGATAAGAGAAATTACGCATGAATTTGACATTACTACCATTGTGGTAACCCATGACATGAACTCGGTGATGGGTATCGGGGAAAAAATCATGTTCTTGTATAAAGGAAATAAACTCTGGGAAGGTTCCAGCAAAGAAATCATGAATTCAGGTGTAGAAGAATTGGATGACTTCGTTTTTTCAAATAAAGTCATGCAGAATTTGAAGGAGCGACTTTAAGTTCTAAACCTTTTTCTGCAACTTCACATAGAAAGCAGTACCCACTCCTTCCTCACTCTCAAACCAAACTGAGCCGCCAGTCTGCTGTACCACTTGTTTCACCATGACAAGGCCCAAGCCTGAACCGCTTTGTTTGGTAGTGAATTTAGGTTGAAAGATTTGATCGTAGTCGCTACGAGGTATTCCCTTTCCGTTATCCTGGATTGTTATAAGAATTGAGTCCGAAGAGACATCACACGCTATACTAACTTCTACTCGCTCTTGATTATCGCGCTTCGCCTGAAGAGCATTGATGATGAGATTTGATAATGCCCGACTAAAAGATTTTGGATCAACAGTCACCTCAACAGGACCGTTTGGAAAACGTGTAGTAATGATGCCATCGCTTGTTGCAAATAGGGTTGCTGTTTGCTGAATTAGTTTAATCAGATCAGTTCGTTCGGGTGTTGCCATCGGCATCGATGCCAATGTGCTGAAGGAAGAGGCAATATCATTAAGTATGTTTACCTGCTTGAGCAATACATCCACAGATTTCTGTGATTTCTCAATTGATAACTCTCCCTGCTCAAGCGACTGCTGCATTTGCTGAAGCGTAAGCTTCATCGGGGTGAGGGGATTTTTTATTTCATGCGCCACTTGCTTTGCCATTTCACGCCAGGCACTTTCCTTTTCACTCTGCGCCAACGCCTTTTTACTTTCCTCTACTTTCGTTAGCATGCGGTTATACTCATTAACCACGGTTCCAATTTCATCGCTTCGTGACCATTCCAGGCGTGCGGAATCGCCAGAAAAGCTTGTCTGTCGCAAGGCACGAGTGATAAACCTGATCGGAAATGTAAGGCTCCGTGATGCCCAAAAAGACAAAAATGAAAACACAATAAAAACGATCACGAAGACAATCAGGATGTTTGCCAGAATAAGCGATTGACTCTTTTGAACAACACTGGCTGATTCAAAGAATGGCAATGCCACAATAGCCAAAAGCTTTCCTGATTCGGGCTGAAGCACTGCCGAGTAAGCACAACTGTATTGCAACCCTCCTATTTTCTCACTTGTAACTATCTGACGATCAGACTGTAAACTAATTGATCGCCAAGCCTCCGGATTGATTTGAGTTGACACCAGCTGATCGCTAAAAAGCTCAGGCTGTGACGAAGCCAGCAACTTGCCCTCAGGCGAATACACAGAAACATCAATCGTGGATGCACTTGCGTTCTCTTCTACCCATTTCTCCAACGATGCTACATCAACAAGTTGATCTTCGCCTTCACCAAAAAAGGCTGGTACTTGCTGACTTAATACTAATGACCGGGCCAGAAAATCGCGCTGGATAGATTCTTCATTTGACCGGTTAATCAGTGTGAGTGTAGTGATACTAACCGCCAATATTGGTAAAAGAAATGATAAAAATACAACTAGCTGAATGCGGGAAGAATAATTAAGCGAACGACCTTGCACAAGCGACCATCCTCCTGACAAGCTTTGCCCAACTAACACAACTATCAGCCCAAGTACAAACCAAAATGAAAACTCGCTGACTACATTAAACCAGGAATACGCAGGGGAGGAAACGACCATGATAAACCGGTCATCAAGCGAGGCAATGTGACTGTATGAGGACAATACAATTCCGCTTTCAAACAACTCTTTCGATTGAAGTTGATCTGCAAAGCGGTCGTAGTTAAAAGAACCAAAGCTGCTTAGTAATGATTTTTCTGAGAAAATGGCGTAGCTGAAATCGCGATTACTATATGCCTGATTAAATCGATTATCAACCAACAACTCCGGATATACACTCTCAGGAATAATCCGCTTAAGGGTAAGATCCAATTCGATGCTACCAACATAACGTTGGCTGGCGATTGGCACTGACATTCGGTAATGGCGTAATGCAGTTGTTCCTTGAGGTTCTGAGAAATACACTCCTTCATAACCTGTAGGCGATAATCCGGATTGTTCATTTCGGAGTGAGTCCTGGCTTGTGGATTGAACAAATGTCGAAATCCGAATTTCATACCTATCAAAATAGCTGCTCAGATGTACCCGTCTGATTTTATCACTAATGACGGATCGATTCACGAAGGGGCCCGCCATAATTGCCCTGATAAACTGGTCTGATTGTATTCTATCTCTCGCCTGGCTGAGCAAGTACTCACCCAATATATCGCGGCCTGTTAAAAACTCTCTGGCAAACCGAATTTGACTTTGCTCCTGTCTCTCCTCGAAAAAGGTTTTTGTGCTAAGGGCATTTTGCAGACTGAAGATTGTCCACGACACAACGATGTATATAAAAAGTTGAAACGAAAACCGGAAAACAACCCTGTAGAGTCGGGTAAGATGCAGGAACGAGAAAAATAGCAATCCAACGATCAACGTTATCCGGTGATCTTGCGCGGATAGAAAGTACTGAAGAAAAAAAATCACTACAGCGGAGGCAAGCCCTACCGAAAACCATTTTGTAGAATTATTGAACAGATGGCCCGCCAATAAAAAGAACACATGCAGAAATAAAAAGCTGGCAATACAACCAAGCAAAACGGATGCAATAGCCAAAATCCGAACAGGACTAAAAACCAACGACTGCCGGATTTCAAGCGATAGCGAAGAGTTATGGTAAATCGTTTCAATGAAGTTAAATGGAAAGAGTAGCGCATAGAAGCATGCCAGCAAACAAATTAAACCCAATGCCCATCGCAAAAGACCTGATTGCCGAAGAGCCCACTGCGTGAACGAAAATTTTTCAAAATGCCGAAACAGATAGAGCACCACCACCATGAGAGCCAGTGAATTCAGAAACAGGTCTCCAATGGATACATTGAGTGCAGAAGAAGCAAATCCTCTTGGGTCAAAGATTTGTGATGGGAAGTAAAGTGCCGGCCAGTTGATAGCAATCATTGAAAACCGGAGGCCCAAAAGTCCGGCAAATAATACTAAAAGCGAGATATCGTACGAATACGAGGTTTGCAGAAAAGCCTCCAACCGTATGAGCGCTGCAACAAACGCGATCAGTGCCAACAATAGCAAAGCAAAAGAAACAGCACCTTCCCGGATCTCTGGCAAGGGTGTAGCAATATGAAATACTACCTCATTATCAAACCTTACAGGCAAGCCAAATCCATCTGACTTTTGAACGAATCGCACATCAATAGGAAATATTTCCTTATTGACTTGGGGTGACAAAAAGCTATTTACAATTGCGTAGCGATCCGACAGCGTAGTCATTCCGACCAGCATTGTATTATTATTTGTCGGCCATTTCTTTATCAAAAAATCACCACGTGAATTCTGCAAGAATGCTATCTCCCCGACAGCAGGAAGTGAACCTAGGTCAGGAATAAAATCATTCCGGTTCCAGCGGATAAGCCCATTAGAATCTGCGTGAGCAAAAAAGTGGGTGGCAGTCTCCCACTCGCGTGAAGTCAAATCAAGGTTAACTGCAAGAAGTCCCTCTGCCTCTTTCTCCAACCGTTTGAGTTCACTTGAAAGATTTGCTTCGATAACCGAGGTGAGTCCCTCATAAAACCGCTGTGATTGATAACGCCTGGCAAATAAGCCGGATGCGACCAGCGCTACAGCTAAAGCAAATAAAAGCCAATGGCGTACTTTCATGACTTACGAAAGTACCGAAAAACCGCTTACGAAGGGTTCTCACCCTTGTAGGAAAGCCCTCCAAACCAATAGAGCCAAAGTACCCGCGAAAAGCGAAAGGAAGCAGGTGTGAACAGCACAGCCAGCAGCGCAATCAACGTCAAGTAGGCGGCCTCGGGCAGGTCGATAAAATAGTAAATCAGGAAGCCGACTACCGAGAGTAAAACCACATTTATCGCAAACGTGATATACATGGCCCCAAAATAAAAACCAGGCTCCGGTTCAAACCCTGCACCGCAGTGTGGGCACTCAGCGTTCATCTCTGCAAAATGCGACAGCCTCTTAAACGGATACTTGAAAATATTGCCCTCGCGACAAGCAGGACACTTACCGGACAGTAGCGCGCTTCGTGAAGTTATTGTGCTCATTGAATTTGCTTGTGCGATACCAAAGGTATCCAATTACAGCAATGGCTAAATAAGGGGCAAAGAGTAAATATAGAATACCGTTGTTAATACCGGCTGCAATGCCAATGTCTCCATTGCTGATATTGTTCTCC
>JAIENH010000030.1 GCA_019751475.1 Cyclobacteriaceae bacterium | reverse complement strand
GGTGCTCTCTCCGCTTCTTGGATTTTAAGCAAAGAAAATTTCTTTTCGTCAGTCAAAAATATCGTATCATTTGCAAAGTTTCGAGGAAGTTACGGTATAGTGGGCAATGCTTCGATAGCCCCATTTCAATATTTGGCAAAATACAATTTTGCAACTCAATACAATGGCGGTACAGCGGGTTATCCGGAAACGTTACCCAATCCGAATTTAGGATGGGAGCAGACAAAATCGAGTGACTTAGGATTAGATGCAACATTTTTAAATAGAATAGACCTTGCACTCGATGTATTCCATAAAGACACGGATGAATTGCTTTTCAATGTCCCGGTATCTCCCTCTCAAGGCATTGCTACGATTTACAAGAATGCTGGCAGAATAGTTTCTCAAGGATTTGAGATAGGAGTAAGTGGCGATGTTCTAAAAAAAGGAAACCTAAGTTGGAACGTTGGATTTAACATTGGCTCTGCGCAAAATCAAGTAAAGGCTTTATCAGATGGAATCAGCTTACTCACCGATTCTTATGATGGAGTGAAACATGGTTTCAGGGTGGGAGATGACTATAACTCTTTTTTCTTGCCAAAATGGTCTGGGGTAAATTCAGCCAATGGAGATCCTCAATGGGAAGCTGCCGTACTGGATGCTTCAGGAAATGTTACTGGCTATCAAGTAACAAATCAATATGCGGTGGCATCTACAGCTAGTAGCCTTCAAGTAGTTGGCTCGGCCACGCCAAAATTTTATGGTGGGTTTAATACCACGGTGAGTTACAAGAATTTCACTCTTAGTGTTTCATCTGCTTTTCAATATGGAAATATGGTCTATCACAGAACACGCGAGTTTATTGATGCCGATGGCGGAAATTTCAATTTTAATATGATGCAGTTGGCAGATGGATGGAGCCGTTGGCAAAGCCCTGGAGATGTGACCACTCACCCAAAGCCCGTGTATGGAGGAAACCTACTGGCGAATAAGCCATCGTCACGTTATCTAGAAGATGGAAGTTTCTGGAGAATAAGAAATATCACGCTTTCCTACAGTATTCCCTCTCAAGTGCTGAGTAGGTTAAGGCTTTCAAAGGCAAACGTATTTATCTCAGGTGATAACCTCTTTACATTCACGAAGTTTTCTGGGTTGGATCCCGAGGTACCGCTCTTTGGTGCTGCTCGAGGTATATCAGATTTTAAATACCCCATCAGCAAACAATATTTAATTGGTTTACAAATCAGTTTTTAACTTTTAAGATTATGAAATTCAAAATCATTTTTGTTTTTGGCCTCCTACTGAGTGCAACTTCTTGCAACCTAGAAATTGCTCCATTCGATGGTATTACTCGCGAAAATCTGGCCACTGTACCTGGCACATTGAAATCAGCTACTAATGGCACTTACTCATTGATGAAAGACATGCTTCCTTATAGAGGGCAATTTGACTTTCGAAGCTCGTATGCACGAAATCTTTATCAAATGTTGGAGTATCCGACTGATAATGTAACGCTAAGCGGCACCACAACAGATCCATTATTCTTCGCAGCGACTCGACAACATTTTCCAGCGATGGAAAACTCCAATTATGTATGGTATGTAGCCTATAAGATAATAAGTCTCGCAAATCAAAACATTGAGTC
This sequence comes from Cyclobacteriaceae bacterium, assembly GCA_019751475.1. Lineage (GTDB taxonomy): Bacteria > Bacteroidota > Bacteroidia > Cytophagales > Cyclobacteriaceae > ELB16-189. The sequence continues at coordinate 3,427 of JAIENH010000030.1, read as the reverse complement.
TGTGGTGGAAGGCGCAAATAAAGACAATGACTACCTGCTTGGAGAAAATTATTTCATGCGAGCGGTTGCTCAGTTTGATCTTTTGCGTCTTTTCGCAAAGCCTTATTCATTGGGTAAAGATAATCTTGGCATCCCACTTCGGTTAGTCAGTTCATCTCCTGATAAATTGGCTCGATCAACAGTGGGTCAATGTTATGATCAATTAGTAAGTGATTTATTGAAAGCGGCCACGCTGATGGCAAATGGCACAAGCCGTGGTGTAGAATATGCTTCGCAAGAAGCAGCATGGGCATTGCTATCAAGGGTGTATTTGTATATGGAGCAGAATGACAAAGTAATTGAGTATGCGACCAAAGTTATTCAGTCAACACGGTTTCAATTAGAACCTACTGCTTCTTACCTCAATTTATTCTATAGCACTTACACTTCTAAAGAATCCATTTTTGTAATGAAACATACCATTCAAGATGATAAGGGCTTGGCAGCTCTCGGATCTATGTATTTGACAGATGGCAGAGGATGGGGAGAAGTATACATTAGTCAACCATTGCGAAACTTGATGATTCAAAACCCAAGTGACGTGCGCTACACATTGATAAAACCACAATTGAAGAGTGATGGTGTTACTGTGGAGACAAGAAATAATATTCCTAAATATTTTATTACTAAGTTTTCTTATCAAGATGGAGTGGTGACTTTAAGCTCACCGCATGTTTTACGTCTTTCTGAAATGTACCTGAACAGAGCTGAAGCGTACGCCAAGAAGAATGACAACGCCAATGCTTTAGCAGATGCCAATGTGATTAGGCAGCGGGCTGGTTTAAGTGGAGCAGCACTTTACACTACAGGAAACCTACAGGGTGCATCAACAGTATTGATGGCCGTTCTGCAAGAGCGTAGATTGGAATTGGCTTATGAAGGTCATCGTGCAATGGATTTGTATAGAAACAAGTTATCGATGGATCGTAATTTCCCTGGCATTCAGCCACAAATTGTAATTCCTTTTGATGACCCGCGCAACATCTATTTCATTCCCCAAGATGAGTTGATTGTAAATACGCTGTGCAAGCAGAATGATTAAAGGGCTTTGGTTAACTTAGGTATTGACAATAGGCGTCTCCTCTCTCTTGATTTTTTTAGGGGGCTAATAATGGTGCTATTGGCACTAGAAGCTGCTCGTCTATATGATCATTTGTTTGAAGTAACTGATAGTTCTATTGTCCTTCAGTTTTTCCATCACCCATGGAATGGTCTTCGCTTTTGGGATTTGATACAGCCTGCCTTCATGTTTATCGCTGGCACAGGCATGGCGTTATCTCTTTCAAAACAAGTCGAATCTGGGCTGAGTTGGAACACTTCTTTCAAGAAGATACTGAAAAGATGTGGCTGGCTTTTTTTCTGGGGTGTGCTAAACTATGCCGTTCGACCAGAAGGGTTATCATTTGAATTGTGGAATGTGCTGACGCAGCTTTCATTCACATTGCTGGTGGCTTTTCTAATTTTCAAATGGCAAGTTGAATACCAATTGCTGTTCAGCCTGGCACTTCTCCTTTTAACAGAACTATTATACCGATATTCAAACATACCAGGATTTGACCAGCCCTTTACCGACCAACATAACTTTGGTAACTACATGGACTTGGTCTTGATGGGAAAAATAAATAGCGATGGATGGGTAGCCGTCAATTGCATCCCAACCGCTGCCCATACGATATGGGGTTCTATAGCGGGTAAATTTATTTTGAATGAGTGGGATGAGCGCGAGAAAGTCAAGTATTTGTTGGTGACAGGTATTGTTTGCCTGATTGTAGGTTACGGAATGAATGAAACGATTACTCCTATTATCAAGCGAATTAGCACCAGTTCATTTACGATTGCATCAGGCGGATGGTGTTTATTGACGCTAGCTCTTTTCTATTGGTGGATTGATGTAAAAGGGCATCGCAAGAATATTAGCTTCTTTACGATTGTTGGTATGAATTCTATTTTCATTTATCTCTTTTTTGAGATTGTAGGGGCAAGGTGGTTTAACGATTATGTTGGGACTATCACCATGGGTTTATTTTCGCTGATTCATCTTCAAGAATCAATCTCGTTGATTCTCACTTCTCTGATTATTTTTTCGCTTGAGTGGGAAATGTGTTGGTTCCTTTACCAAAAGAAGATTTTTTTCAAAGTATGAGAAGGTTAGACGACAATCACTTCTACACCTGCGTCCTCCAGTCGTTTTTTATCATCCTCTTTGATGTCACTATCTGTAATAACTTTATCAATTTCTTTCACATCACAAATAAAAGCAAAGCTCCGTTTGCTAAATTTACTTGAGTCGGCAAGTAAGATTACTTCTCTAGAAATTTCAATCATGATTTCATTGAGCCTTGCTTCTTCCACATTCGGTGTGTACAATCCATTTCTCGTATCAAACCCATCGACTCCCAAAAAGGCTTTGTCAACATTAAAGTTCCGTAAACTTTTTTCGGCCAATGGGCCTACTAGCGAAATTGAATTCTTCCGTAGATAGCCACCGGGGATAATCACATTGATATTAGGGCGAGCGACTAATTGATTGGCAATGTTCATGGCATTGGTTATTACCGTTAGGTCTCGTAGCTCAGGTAAGTTACGCACCATTTCCGCGGTAGTTGAGCCAGAGTCTATGATAATCGTATCTGACTCCACTATCAACTGCGCAGCCCTATTTCCAATTTTAGATTTTTCCTGAAAATTAATTCTGTTTTTATCAGCTAGTCGCTGATCAATACCCACGCCTGTCTCCATCTTGATGGCTCCGCCTCTGGCGCGGATCAGCATATTCTTGCTCTCTAATTGGTCAAGGTCGTTGCGAATAGTTACCTCACTAACTCCAAACTTTTCACTCAGCGCCTCCACAAAAATTTCCCCGCTTTCCGAAAGCATTTGAAGGATTTCTCTCCTCCTAGATACAGTAGAATCTTGATTTCTTGACATTTAACTATCTTTTAAAAGTATAGACCATTCAAATATAAGTTATCAATTTACTTCTAAAAGGTTTAAAACAAGCCTAAATAAAGACATTATTAAATTATTACGATTAGTAACTAAAAGAAGGATTAAATTAAATAAAAAGTAATGAAACGAAAGAATTTTTATTTATTTATGTTATTTTTACTGAATAATTGCCCTAGATGGCAAAGCTAGATCCTAAAACCTAAATACGAAGACATGACATACTTAGGCTTCTAAACTGAAGAACTCACTCTAAATGGTGGCATTCACACTGCAAAGGAAATTTCTCAACAGCCGCTTCTTTGGCAAAAAATATGGAATCAAGTAGCAACTGAATTACCAAGTATCGAGCGTTTTTTAAAACAGTCTGAATGCAAAAGAATCATATTGACTGGTGCTGGTACGAGTGCTTTCATCGGGCTTTCGTTGCGAGGTATCTTTC
>JAIENH010000501.1 GCA_019751475.1 Cyclobacteriaceae bacterium | reverse complement strand
ACTAAACCCAGCAAACACAAAATCAAATTCTCACCCAGAAACTGCGCCACCAATTGCGACCGCATGCCGCCCATGACTTTACGCACACCAATTTCTTTTAATCGCTGGCTTGAGATAGCAATAGATGTATTGGTGAAATTAAAGCACGCGAGCAACAGGAGCAATCCTGCCATAATCGATGGCACGGTAATAGCCTCATCCGGTATACCGCCTCCAAGGTAGTCGCTGTCAAGGCGTGGGTTGGCGCGATTGCGCTGCATCATGCCGGCAAAATTTTCTAAGTAGTATTCTTTGATCTTAAAGTCTTCACGCGCGAGGTTCTGCGGCTCTACATACTGCTGTAGCTGCTTGGTGATGCCAGCCACTTTGGTGAGATCGTCAATCTTCAAGAAAAGTACATGCGACCATCGCTTCCAGTTGGTCTCCGAGAGGTCGGGATCGAGGTTCACATCCCAAAAATTATCAAAGAGTGTAATGATGTCGAAGCCAAAGCTGGAGTTCATCGGCAATTTTTTAAACACTCCACCGATTTCAAACTCCTTGGGCCTGCGCACTCCGTCTTTTCCCAAGATGATCTGCGTAAGCGGCTGCCCCACCACATCTTCGCGGTTAAAATATTTGCGGGCCACTTCATCGCTGATAAAGACCTTGCCCTTGTCATAAAAGTTATCGAACGATCCATATTTCAGATCGTACGTGAAAAGTTTAAAGAATGCTGAGTCGGCATAGACCACCTGGTCACCAAAAATTTCTTCACCAATGCGCATGTCGCAGTACCCCGACATGTAGCGCACCACCTCATCCACTTCTTTGATATTCTGACGGATGTAGCTACCCAGCGGCATGGGCGACATTCCATTGCGGGTGGTGTTACCCTGAAATTCGCGCCAAAACTGCACCCGGTAGATTTGAGCTGCGTTTAGCTGACCCTTGTCCCAGCCTGCACTGTATTCCCAGTTCAGGTAGGCCGTGATGCAACAGGCAATCGCCAGGCCCATACCAAAAACGTTGATAATGATGAAGAGCTTGTTCTTCATCAAGCTGCGAAGGGTGATAAGGAGGTAACTTTTAATCATGCCATGAATAGGTTACAGTCTAAAGACAACTCAGGTTTTTTTTACCCCCATAAGACTCATTTAAAAAAATAAGGTTGCAGCAAACGGCCAATAAATATGCCAATGCAAAGAATGCGCGAAATCAAGGTTTTGATCTCGCAGATTGTTCAGAGTTGAACAGCAGACTGTACGAAAAAATCTACAGGTTTCTCTTTTTCAGTTCCTCCACCGCGTGGTTGGCAGCCCGGGCCGTAAAGGCCATGAAGGTGAGAGACGGATTTTGATTGCCTACCGAAGTCATGGCTGCGCCATCGGTGACAAATACGTTTTTGCATGCGTGCAGTTGGTTCCACTTATTAAGCAGGGAGGTCTTGGGGTCTTTGCCCATTCGTACGCCACCCATCTCATGGATATCAAGGCCTGGGGCCTGCCGAGTATCCACGGGAGTGATTTCGGTACAACCTGCCTTCGCTAACATTTCCGACCCTTGTTCATGAAAATCTTTTATGATTTTTTCATCGTTTTCATCATGCTCAATAGAAGTGATGAGCTGCGGTATACCCCACGCATCTTTCTGATCGGTGCTTAGTCGCACATGGTTTTTCTCTTTTGGAATAGTCTCACCCTGCATCATCATATAGATGTCCCACCGGCCGGGTGTTGCCATTCCCTTCTTGAGTTCCTCTCCAACCAGGTTTTCGTTGGCGCCTCGCTCCCATCCTTCACGAGTAGCGCTGTAGTGCACCATATAGCCTCGCAGAAAGTCCATCTCTTGCTTGTATACATTGCGGAAAGATGGCATCATCACAGCGGTAGGTCGTCTGCCAGAGTAGTATTGATCCATAAACCCTTCATACTTGGCCAGCACATTGCCACGATAGTTATGAAAAGCAACGTATTTGCCAAGCAGGTCATTATCATTACCCAGACCGTTGGGAAATCTTTTTGAAGTGGAGTTGAGCAGGATTAAGTTGGTGTTGAGCGTAGCGGCATTTACAAAAATCACATTTGCATAGTACTCCATCTCTTCTTTCGTATTTGCATCAATGACTTTTACTCCGGCAGCCTTGCCTTTCGTTTCATCATAGATGATTGAGTGCACAACAGAATGGGGTCGTAGGGTAAGGTTACCAGTCTTACGGGCCCACGGTAATGTGGACGAGTTGGAACTAAAATAGGCACCGTACGGGCAACCACGGTAGCATAAATGGCGGGCCTGGCATTGACCACGCCCCTGCTTCAAATGTATCTCTTGCGGATCAGTGAGATGAGCACACCGGCCAATCACGGGGTAGCGGTCTTTGTAGTTCTCTTTGATTTTTTCCTGAATGTGTTTCTCCACACAGTTCATTTCAAACGCTTTGATCACTTCACTGTCGGGCAGCGTCTCCAGCCCATCGCGGTTGCCGCTAATGCCGGCAAAAGTTTCCACGTGTGAGTACCATGGTGCCATATCGTTATACGTCACAGGCCAGGGCACGGCAAATCCATCGCGCGCAGGCGCATCAAATTCAAACTTGCTCCAACGCTGCGTCTGGCGTGCCCAGATCAGTGACTTGCCACCTTCCTGGTAGCCGCGTATCCAATCGAAAGGTTTCTCCTGTATGTAGGGATGCTCCGTGTCTTTAGTAAAAAAGTGTTGAGTGGCCTCGTCAAAAGCGTAGCAGCGTTCAACCACCGGGTTTTCGGCTTTCAATGATTCGGGCAGTGCGCCCCGGTTAGAAAATTGCCAAGGGTCTTTAGTAGCGGTAGGATAATCCTGCTGGTGCTTGACTTCACGACCACGCTCCAGCACAAGAGTCTTCAGACCATGATCGCACAATTCTTTGGCGGCCCAGCCCCCGCTTATTCCCGACCCGATGACAATAGCATCGAATGTCATTTCCTTTTTTGCATCACCCTGAATATTCATACGATGGATATTTCATGGAAAGTAGAGGGTTTTTTCCGATCGTGCAATCCGTTAGAATATTTTCAGCAAAGTATGGTGGCTTCGATTGTTAAAATGAGGGCAAAAAAATAGGGCTTGCTTGTGGCAAACCCTATTTCTAACCTAAACCTAAACTATGAAGAACGCAATCAAGACGCGTGGTCTTGAAATCTTAAATGTGGAAATGTTCTTTGATATTCTCGGTCACCACTTTGCCGTCAAACAAGTTGACGATGCGGTGAGCGTAGTTGGCATCATACGGTGAGTGCGTCACCATGATTACCGTAGTACCTTCTTCGTTCAATTGCGACAGAAGTTTCATCACTTCTTCACCATTGGCAGAGTCAAGGTTACCAGTCGGTTCATCCGCCAGGATTACTTTGGGCTTGGCCACGATGGCACGGGAGATGGCCACACGCTGCTGCTGACCACCGGAAAGTTGCTGCGGGAAGTGGTTTCTGCGATGCATGATGTTCATGCGCTCCAGCACCTCTTCTACTCTTTTCTTCCGCTCATCTGAAGGAACTTTCATGTAAAGAAGGGGAAGTTCCACATTCTCAAACACGGTCAATTCATCAATAAGGTTAAAGCTCTGGAACACGAAACCGATGGAGCCTTTGCGAAGCTGGGCGCGCTGGCGCTCGCTAAACTTGGCCACTTCATGTTCACCAAAGTGATACTCGCCACCCGAAGGATTGTCAAGCAATCCAAGGATATTCAAGAGTGTAGATTTTCCACAACCGGAGGGACCCATGATGGCTACAAATTCACCATCCTTTATTTCGAGGTTGATGTTGTTGAGCGCGGTGGTCTCAACTTCTTCGGTGGTGTACACTTTTTCAAGGTTCTTTAACTTGATCATATGAGGGAAGATTTAAAGGTTAGATGTGCGTTCGTTTAAAATAGTTTTATAATAATACTTACTTTCTTTCAATTAGTTACTTGCATTAGACGCTCTTGTTAACAAATAGTTGCATTAGTTGAGCACTAAAACTTCATTATTGCCAAAATTCTCATAGGAGCTGGTGATCACTTTGTCGCCTGGCTTCAGGCCTTCGAGCACCTCAAAGAACTCAGAGCCCATCTTGCGACCTAGCTTCACATCACGTTTCACAGCCTTGTTATCACCTTCCATGATGAATACCCAGTTGCCACCAGTATCTTTATAGAAACCACCGATGGGCAGCAACAATTCCTCCGAAGGTTGGCCTAACTCTACACGCATACGCAGCGACTGGCCACGCCTGATACCCTGTGGGGTCTCGCCTACAAAATTCATATCCACTTCAAACCGACCATTTTGGATCGTTGGATAAATGTAGGTGATTTCCAAGTTGTATGTCTTGCCGGCAAAGTCAGTAGTAGCCGGTAAGCCTGAAGAAATTTTGGGCAAGTAAAGTTCATCTATCGGGACGCGCACTTTGTAGCTGCCTACCACATCAACCTGACCGAGGCGTTGGCCTGTAGTAACAGACTGGCCAATTTCCCAATGAGGTGTAGAGAGCTGACCATCGATGGGAGCACGAATGACCAAATTGTCCAAAATCTTACCGATCCCTTCCAGGTTCATAGACATCCTCTTTTGAGCCAAATCCAGATCTTGAAGTTGTCGGATGTTATTGATAGAGTCGCTCAAGTAAAAATCATACGTGATTCTCCTGCGCTCTTGTTGCATTTTATAATCAGCTTCGGTCCGTTCGAAATCCTGCTTAGAAATCAATTTCTTTTCAAACAACTGCTTTTGTCTACGGTATTGCGGGCCCAAAATGGCAAGCTGATTGTCAATCTCTGCCAAGATCCGTCTTTGCTCCACATCATTTCGCTTAAGACCCAATCGGGTATCTCTCGACCGGTTGATACTTTCTATTAGTTGTGATTCTTGCTGAAGCACACTCAATTCGCGATTAAGATTAGTGAGTTCCATAATGACATCACCTTTCTTGAGCATCGCACCACTCTCCCGCACGATGCGTTTAATATTTCCCCCCTCGATAGCATCCAGGTAAACGGTGCGGCTGGGCTCTACGGTGCCGGTCTGTGGAATGTATTCTTTA
>JAIENH010000268.1 GCA_019751475.1 Cyclobacteriaceae bacterium | reverse complement strand
TACCAGCACCAAGGGGTCGGTGTTGCCTACAAGTCTTGAACTGCCACCTCGCAATCGCACTTTAACAGAGCGTATGCCATTTGCATCTGTGGACTCTGTTACCTGAACTCCAGGAACACGCCCTTGCAAGGCAATTAAAAAGTTTTGGCCGGCTGTTGTTGCTTTTAAGTTATCACCTTTCACTACGTGGTCAGCTTCTCCATAGACACGCACCGTACCTTTTCGTTGCTCCGCTTCGTTGATGCGCGATGCTTTCACCTCGATTTCACTGAGTAAAATTGTGTTGTCATCCACGGTGAAAGAATTCTGCACACGCTGTAGAGCATTCTCCTTACGGAAATCAAGCGCCAATGGAGGCTGGCTCCAGGTAAACGCGGGAACATCTCGTGGCAGCACCTCAACTTTTGGCAAGGCTTTACCTTTCTTAGTTACAGGCTTGAAAGCAAATGTCAGTGAGTCTTGAAAGTTTAAACCAGTTACTACAAATTCTCCTTTTGCATCTGTTTCCATAGAGATGAGATTATCCATGTTTCCCTGAATGATGTCAAGGTTTGATTCTGTTGGTCTCCCTCGCTCATCCTTCACAACGCCTTTAAAGCTCAGACCTTTTTCCAGGTAGTACTTAATCTCATCAAAGTAGCGATTGGTGTCTGCCACTGCTTTGATGGAAAGCGACTGGCCAATGGAACGCAAGTCAGAAAGGGGTGCTGAAGAAAAATCGTCAACCACACTTACCGATAAACTGGAAGCCACCGGCTTGCCCGATTGGCTTACCTGCACTTTCACATTCAGTTCTTCGCGCGGTTTGTAAACCTGTTTATCCGGTGAGACCGTCACTTTCACGTCACCCTCCGATGCACTCTGCCTTGCATCTTTAATCACTAAATTTTGATCAAATGACAATACGGGCACTGGCTTCACAAAGAAATAGTCATCACCATAATTTTTCATCCAGTTGGTGTACGCCCGCAGATAATACTCACCGGTGGCTAACGAATCAGGTAATTTGAAATCCCCCCATGTCACACCCTTTTGAATGCGATAGACTTTTGAGCGAAATACTTTCTTATCAGGGCCAATCAATTCAACATAAAGTGTCTTGCTCAATGTGTCGCGCAGCACAGGTCGGGCGTAACCGAGGTAGGCTTTAAACCAGATGTTCTCACGAGGATAATAATAGTCTCGATCTGTTTGTAAATAGACACGCTCTTGCAGGAGGCCAAAATTTTTCCAGTCCATTTTCTCATCTGCCAGCGTAGCAGTCGGCAGGTAATTAATTGGCAATTCATCAGACAATCGAGACAATGCCATCTGCCCTTGCACCGCCAGCGACTTTGCATTGAATAGCATTCCCCACTCATTAAAGTCAACTAGTCCCTCGGGCGTGAGCCAAGTTGTTTGGCCTCGCTTGTCGGTTTGCCGTATGCCTGAGTTTCCTTTTTCAATACGGTAACTCACACGAGTTTTTCCTTTTAATCGCAGCGAGTAGTAGCCTGCCATTTTTGAAGGAACCAATATCGAGTCAGCAATCAGTCGTTTATTAGCTTGATCAAAAAGCTCAAATCCTTCTTCGCGACTGGTCTTCGTAATTAACGTTCGAAAGAGGTGTCGCATAGAACCCCAATACGTCCTCAGACGAGCGCGCTCCCAACTGGCTCGAATGGAGGGATCGCGGGTTGGGATGGTATCAAAAAAAAGAAAGCCCTCGCTTTTGATCTGCTCAACACCTGCCTCAAATTTCTGGATGTAGTAATTATAGCGGAAACCGGTACTGACGCTTTCAACAATAACAGGACCCGGGGCGGAAGCGATGAGCATTTCGCCCGATCTCGAAAACCGAAGTGTCTTTTCATTTTTGAATACACAATTCACAGCATTGGGCCCGGCACCTAGCAGTGCTCGCTCAAACCATTGGAAGTTTCGAGTCCACTCTTCATCCGGCTTGAATTTAACTTTAGGTTGAGGCTCGGCCTTTATCAATTCCAAGGTGAGGGTGTATCGCTTATCTACGCTTACGCGAATAGATGACTTAAACGTTTCGTGTTCAGGCTCTGCTACCACCAGGTCCCAAAAACCGGTCGGTAAGCCTTCTAGAGAAAATTCACCCTTGGAATTACACTTGGAACCAAACGTAGTCTGGTTAATGAACACAAAGGCAGAAGGCACTGGCTTACCTGAACTCTTATCGACTACTACACCTTTAATCTGAGAGAAGGCTGGTGACACCAGCATCAGGAGAACAATCCATCCAAACTTCATAGGGTCAGTTGCGCTGTTTCACGTCAATAACGGAAGTGGCGGATATAGGTTTACCCTCTTCAGTAACTCCTTCTACCACCACACGATACTTGCCCGGCAGATCGGCCGCATAAAACTCAACCAACGTATCAGTTGAGAGATTGGGTGACCAAAAAATAGTAGAGCGGAAGTCTGGCTTTTCATTTTCCGGGGTGGACATGCTGTAATCCGGAGATGGGAACGGCAGCGAGCGGTGGTACCCTTTGATCGTATGAAAACTGAAAAACTTAAGCGATGGGTCATTCTGCTTTTTGGTTGCGTCATAGCCACCTCCTTTCGTGTAGACGATAATTGTCCCGTTTGTTCCTCGAACCCCGAAGACCGGGTTTGCTCGCGTAACTACTTCGATGCGCGACACACTGGAAGGGCTAATTTGACTGAATGCATTATTAAGATCTTCTCCTGCATAAGGGACACCATCTATTAGTAACAAGGGATCCGTTGAACCAACCATACTAGAAGAACCCCCTCTAATCCTCACAACATAGTGCTGAAACATCTGCGCATCCCAATACCAGGTTACTTGAAGTCCCGGAATTTTGCCTGCTAATCCGGCCAACAAATTCGCATTAGCGGCCACATCGGCCAGGCGGTCCCCTTCCAAAACATAGTCCGCTTTTCCATAGAGTTTTGGCTTTTGCGGATCAAACTGAATTCGCTCGCTGCGCACCGTTACTTCTTCCAGCATCTTGCTGTCTTTAGGTAAAATATAGTCAGAGGCAAGGCGCTGTGGATTTTCAGCTTTCTGAATGGTCAGTTTGGTGCCGGTTCCATTGTAGAAAAATGGCAGTCGAGGAGTTGGTGCAAGCTCAATCGTGCCAAACGGTCTTCCCTTTTCATCTTTCGCCTGGAAGGCAAGCCGGGCGGTGTCATAAAATTGAAATCCGCTTACGCGGAATTTACCCACTGAATCGGTATCAACCGTAGTGAGATCATCAAACTGGCCTTGCACAATGGTGATTTTGGCCGCTTGTGATTGTTTTTTCTTGTTAAGAAAATGTCCGCTCACTGTAATGCCATATTCCGGGAAGGAATTAATATCTGTTGGCTTATCAGGCAATACATTTTCGCGAATGCCATAGTCTTGAACAATATTGCGATCCTTCTTCACCAGTGCTACCTGCTCAGCATCTGTAACTGAAATAGAAACTTTGCCCCGAATGGCTTTTCCTTCTTCGTCTTTCACTTGAATCTGCAATCCGATTTTATCACGGGTCTTATACTCGGGCTTTGAAAATTGAATGGTGGCATTACCAGAAGTTGCATGGCCAGTCGTTTGGTTTTCAACACGATCATAGAGATTTAAAATCGGTAGCTCAGAAACAAAGACTGCTGCCTTGTCATAGTTTTTCATCCACTCTGTGTAGGCTCTCAAGTAATAACTGCCTGGCCGCAGTGTATCAGGAAGAATAAACTCACCCCAAACCATTCCGCTATCAATTCGCAGCACATGATCGTCAACAATGGCGCCAGAGGGACGCAGTAGTTCGATGTGAATGGTGCGACTCAACGAGTCCATCATCTCAGGAATGAAATAGTTCATGTAGCCTTTGTACCAAATCACCTCACCAGGATAGTAGTAAGGTTTATCGGTATGCATGTACGGCTGCTCATACCATCGTTTCCATTTCAGCGCAGCTAATGTCCTTGAAGGTGGAGCATTCGGCACTAAGATACCCGTTTGTCCAGGCTCGTAGTCGAGGGGCAGCATGTTGGCAATGCGTGCGGTACTCATCGCCCCCGAAGTAACCAGGTTTTGAGAATTGACCACCACGCCCTTATCGGTTACGGTCAATGAACCTCCTGTAGCTTCTATCCACGATACCGGATAGGGAACATCACGGTACGTGCGCTTTAAGACATTGGTGTTGGTGTAATGTACCTCCAGTCTTCCTTTCAATGCGATTTTGAATTCACCGGGGCGGCTGCCTGGCGTCACCACATTTTCCATCGGAAACCGGATGACGGACTTATTCAATTCTGTCGCAAAGGTGGCTGTGCGAAAGCCACTATTGGCACCGGGCTTGTCGGTATATAAAAGAAATCCTTCGTCCTTCACGCGCCCTTCAATCATCGCCCTGAACAAATGTCTGTCGCTGCCGTTGTAAACTTCTTGCCGGTTTTTCATCCATCGTAGTGTGGTGGAGCCCTCGGTAGTTTGCATCTCTTCAAACCGGTAGTTGCCAAGAATGCTGTATGATTTGGTATTGGCTGAGAAGCTCTTGAGGTAAAAGTAAATTTTATAGCCAAGTATTGGATTATTAATCTCCAGCGGCTGAGAGGCTGTCGCGCCAAAAGAATCATCCAGCGGGTTTTCACTTTCCGTAAATTCGAGTGCCCAGGGATTTAGGATCGTACAGGATGCAGCAACTTTGTCGGTGCCAATGAATATCTTTTTAAATTTTTCAAGCTGCTTCTCCCACTTTTTATCGCGCGTACCCGTGACTTCCACTTTCTCCAACTGCTTGTCATCAGGCACCAGTTTTACAGATAGAGCGAGTGTTTGACCATCTTGAACAGACACTCGAGTCTGATACGATTCATAGCCCACGAATGAAAAAACAATTTCCTGTACACCCACCGGAACATTTTTCAATACGTACTGACCGTTCGCATCCGCGGCTACACCCAGCGTAGTATTATTGATAAAGATGTTTGCGAATGGAAGAGGTTCCTGTGTTTTGGAGTCCAACACCTTTCCGCTTATTTGGCCTGTCTGTGCCAAT
>JAIENH010000683.1 GCA_019751475.1 Cyclobacteriaceae bacterium | reverse complement strand
CCTTAAAACTTCATATTCATTTATCCTTGAAGATGAGTCTCAAGATTCTAACTATCTACAAAATAAGATTGTTAGTCTACTTTCTAACGATAATCTAGTAAAAGTTGGCGATTCTAACCAAAATATAACTGGTTCCTTTTCAAATTCTTCACCTGCTGGTAGGCCTCGTCAGTGATGTAGCGAGCCGGGGTGATTACTTCCACATCCTCCAGGTGCAGGTTCCAACTCTTGGGTTTCTCTACAACAATGAGTTTGGGCATGGGCGACTAAGTCAACAGAGTTGGGATTGGGTTGCTTTCATTTGCCGGAGGCGCTACCTGGCTCAATAATTAACAAGTTAGCATCATAGGTCACAATTCCCAGCATAATGCTGTTGATCAGCCGGTCAAAAGTCACACTGTAATATTGACTTTTCAACGGATTGGGGTTCATCGGGTCGGCCAGGTAGACGAGATCCGTGGCGGCATCAAAGCCGTTGATAATGGCGAAATGGCCCACCGGCTCGCCTTTAATACTATCGTATTTGTTGCTTACCGATATTTCGCGAGGGGTACCGTATAGATAGGTAGCGCTCAAACCTGCCAGGATGGGTACGGATTTTTTCAGATAGCCTTTAATGAGTTTATCGTCCAACTCGTCATAGAGTAACTGGCCCCCCGCTTCTAAAAATCGGATATACGCCCTGCTGGCAACTTGCAGCTTTCTGCGCTTGTATTTGTACGCCATCTGCCGCTTAAGATTTTTAATCATACCCTGTGACGATAAGGCAAACCAGGTGGGATCAAATACATTCAGATTGTAGGTGTAAATGGAGGCTTTGTAACCCCGTTGCAAGGCGTGGTTGCCCATCATGACCGCCAGCGTACCTCCCGTTTTCAGCTGCTTCACTTCATGAATTACCTGCTTGAGCGGGATGTCGTCATGATAGTATTGGTACATTGCATGCAGACAGGTGGGGCCGCACGTTACCTCATCGGGTTGGGCTTTAATATCAAAATTGAGGAAGAGGGCCTGACGCAACGGCATGCTTACAATAATTTAGAAATCAATAGATCAAATACTTCTACGAGGATAAGAACAATGATGATCCACTCCAGTAAGTTGCTTTCACGCTGGTGCGAAATCTCGCGAAACACACTGAGGTTATCTTCAATAATGCGAAGCGTGTATTCAATTTCGCTGAAGCGAACGCGCAAGTCAAAATGCTTCATGAGCCCTTTGTGAAGCGAATCCAGGTACTCATCATCCCACACGAGTTCGGGCGCATCAAAAATGTAAATGTTATCGGCAATATCATTTTGTGTATTGAGCGCACGGCCGATGAACTTAAGCATGTTCTTGCGGTTGATGCTAAGCTTACCGGTAGTCTCCAAGTCGTTTGTGAAGCCTCGAATCTCTACGAGCAAATCTTCTGATTTTTTGTGATAGTGATCCAGCGCTACCGACTGCGCAAGGTTAAACATGGCGATACGTATAATCTTGGAGTCAACATGGTCAACAATAAGCTGATCGAAATCGAAGTCGATCGGGGCCCCTTCCACCACACTGATTTCGTGATCATCGCGCAGCCAGGGCTCCGGGTTTTTCAAGTACGCCTGCACGGCCTTCACGGCTACGGTTATCTCTTCTTCGGAGTGACTTGAAAAGACAATCACGCCATAGTTGAAGTAGTATTGATACTTATCTTCGCGAAAGCCATAGAAAAGTTCAGAAGAGGAATCCGCCAACGGTTTTAGCTCCAAAAAGGTCTTGATGCCTTTCAGGTCTAATTGCGTGGCCACGCGAATAGCGGATAATTTGACGGTTTTTTCCATAAATACATTTCAAAGATAACCGTAAAATCATGGGCAGGGAAACGCACTTGCTGGTGAAAAAGCGGATATTGCGGCCCAAATAACTGGTTTATGATTCGAAAAGCTTTGTTGTTGATTTGTCTGAGTATAGCTTGTCTGGATGGTTTTGGATGGGGAGCCACGGGCCATCGCGCTACCGGCTTGATAGCCGAGCGCTACTTGAATGTGAAAGCAAAAAAGAGACTCGCGAAAATATTGGAAGGTCAATCGCTGGCGATGGTAAGCACCTGGATGGATGAAGTGCGATCGGATTCGCTCTATAATTTTATGGAAGACTGGCACTATACCACCGTGCCCGATGGTAAACGCTACCAGGACGTGGCCGCCAATCCGGATGGTAAAGCGGTGCAGATGATTGAAAAGATTATCCAGGAGTTGAAGAGCAAAAAACTTTCCGAGAAACAGGAGCGTGAATATGTAAAAGTATTAGTTCATCTTATTGGAGATATTCATCAACCGCTGCATGTGGGCCGGCCGGGCGACCGCGGAGGCAATGATGTGAAGGTAAAATGGTTTCGCAACGACTCTAACCTTCACCGCGTGTGGGACAGTGACATGATTGACGACACCAAATTAAGCTACACCGAATTGGCTAATTCGTTGGTATTACCCGACAACTTGGTCGTAAAAAAATGGCAGGCAACCGTTCCGCAGGAGTGGGCCAATGAGTCCACCACGTATCGCACGCAAGTGTACTCCATCGGCAATGGTACGTTGGGTTATAGTTATTCGTACAAGTATTTTAACATAGCGAAACTACGCATGCTGCAGGCGGGCATTCGCCTGGGCACGATCCTCAACCAGATTTACGGCAAGTAATTTTTAGGTTGTAAAACTTGCTGTATTAGAGTGTTCTTTAGTGAGAGAATCATTTTCCATCCAGAAAGTTCCCGCTTGAGGAAAGAGTACCTCTTCACGTGTAGCGTTGTTTATTGAATTTAAAGTTATCAGAATTTCTACCCGCGCACAATCCTTTTTACCTTTACGGCCTTTTACAGCACCATGACAGAAGAGAAGAGTTTGAATTTCCTCGAAGAGATTGTAGAGGGTGATTTGAAAGCGGGAAAACACGCCAGCATTGTTACCCGGTTTCCGCCTGAGCCAAACGGCTATCTTCACCTCGGTCATGCCAAGAGCATCTGCCTGAATTTCGGCCTGGCGCTGAAGTACGGGGGCTACACTAACCTTCGCTTTGACGACACCAATCCCGTGACAGAGGAGGTGGAGTATGTGGAGAGCATCAAAAATGATGTGCAATGGCTGGGCTTTCGGTGGCAGAATGAATTGTATGCATCCGATTACTTTGACCAGTTGTTTGGGTTTGCTGTTGCGTTGATTAAGAAAGGTCTCGCTTACGTGGATGATAGCAGCAGCGAAGAAATTGCCGAGATGAAAGGCACTCCTACTCAAGTAGGTCGTGACAGCGTTTACCGAAGCCGGTCGATTGAAGAAAACCTTCGCCTGTTCATGCAGATGAAGGAAGGCAAGTACAAAGACGGAGAGAAAGTATTACGTGCAAAAATTGATATGGGTCATGTGAATATGCTCATGCGCGACCCGATCATATACCGTATCAAACACGCCCATCATCACCGCACGGGCGATGCGTGGTGCATTTATCCTATGTATGATTTTGCTCACGGGCAAAGTGATGCCATAGAAAAGGTGACACACAGTATTTGTACGCTGGAATTTGTGCCGCACCGCGAGCTGTACAATTGGCTGATCGAAAACCTGGAAATTTATCCGTCACGCCAGTATGAATTTGCGCGCCTCAACATGACCTACACATTGATGAGCAAGCGCAAGCTTCTGCAACTCGTGAATGAAAAGCATGTGAACGGCTGGGACGATCCGCGCATGCCAACATTGAGCGCGGTGAGGCGAAGAGGCTATACGCCCGAAGCAATCCGCGACTTCTGTGATAAAATAGGGGTGGCCAAGCGCGACAACCTGATTGACATCAGCCTGTTGGAGTTTTGTGTTCGCGAGCACCTCAACAAAATTTCAAACCGGAGAATGGTGGTGTTTGATCCTTTGAAAGTAACCATCGTCAATTATCCGGAAGGAAAATCAGAATTACTCAGCAGCGAGAACAATACCGAAGCAGCCGAAGTGACGCATCGCGATGTGCCGTTTAGTCGCGAACTATACATTGAACGGGATGATTTCATGGAAGTGCCTCCTAAAAAATACTTCCGTTTGTCCCCTGGCCAAATGGTGCGGCTGAAGAGTGCCTTTATTATCAAGTGTGAGGAAGCCGTAAAAGACAGTCACGGAAATGTGGTTGAATTGCACTGCAGTTACATTCCAGAGAGTCGCAGTGGGTCTGACACCTCGGGTGTGCAAGTGAAGGGAGTGATCCACTGGGTAAGTAAGCAGCATGCCATTCCGGTGGAGGTGCGGCTGTACGATCGATTATTCAAAGTAGAAGACCTCAGTGCGGTAGAAGGCGATTTTCGTGATTATCTCAATCCTGATTCGCTGCGCGTGTTGCCGCAGGCATGGGCCGAGCCGGCATTGAAGAAGGCTTCAGTCGGGGAGCACTTCCAGTTTTTGCGCATGGGCTATTTTTGTCTTGACCCGGATTTCAACGGAGATAAGCTTGTGTTTAACCGTACCGTCACTTTGCGCGACATGTGGGCAAAAGAAGTGAAGAAGGGATAAGGTTTATTTGTAACCTCCAACCTTTTCCTTGAATGCCTTGAATGTTTCGTAAGGCGCTTTATGGGATAGAGAATTTACAACCCATGCTGGCAGGGCTCCACCCATGTCAATGTCGATGGAATAATCTACCTGTAGTTTTTCCGGCCCGATGGGTTTTACTTTCCACACCGCGCTTGACATCGGCACGCGCACTATGTTTTCATTGGCAGGAATGTAGGTGGGTATGCTCACGGCCTGTATGTAGAATTCTTTCTCGTTCACAGGTTCTTCCAGCGTATGCCTGATCACAAAGTCGCGGTTGTCGGCCACAGGTAAACTCACTTCCGTGTAATAGATGATCTAGCGATCGTGATTTTTTTAAGCAGCCGCGCACTCACCGTTTTGTATTGCCATTCGCCCAGGCGGTCAATATCAAAAACCATTTTTTTTAATGTCTGTATCTGGGGGAAAATCCCTCGCCTTTAGGCGAAGACTTTAGTTTAATAATTTTGTATGAAACGAA
>JAIENH010000328.1 GCA_019751475.1 Cyclobacteriaceae bacterium | reverse complement strand
TGTAGCTTCTCTTGCATTTTCTCAATCAGTTGGTCTTTGGTAAGTTTACTTTTCCATTCTCTCTGCGGAAAGAGGTCTACAAAGAATTCAGCATTAAAGAAACCAGTAGCATCGGTGCCATCATTAGGTCTGCCAGTCTGCGACATCACACCTCTTACTTCTGGGAATGATTTGAAGATGGCTCTGATTTTTCTGGAAAAGTGATAACTCTCATCTAAGGAAATGGATAGTGGCATCGTTGATCGAACATAAATAGAGCCCTCGTTGAGATGAGGTAAAAATTCTGATCCAACAAAGCGAAAACTAAAAATGGAAATAAACAGGAGCACAGCAGCAACACCTATGCTTTTGCGCGGGTGCTCCATCATAAAATGAAGAGCAGGTTCATATACTTTGTGAATGCCTTTCACAAATATGTTTTCGCGCTCGCGTACATTTTTACGGAGCAATAAACTGCATAGAATAGGTACCAAGGTGAGACTGATGATCAGCGCTCCTACCAATGCAAACCCGATGGTATATGCCAGCGGATGAAAAAGTTTTCCTTCCACCTTTTCAAAGGAGAAGATGGGTAACAAGGCCGTAATAATGATAAGTTTGGAGGTAAAAATGGATTTGCCCATTTCCGTTGCTGTCTTCGATATCCAACTGAGTTTATTATGCTTGTTGAAGGCTTCCATGCCCATATGTTCAGCTTTTGTAGCCAGCATCACAAAGATGCCTTCCACCATTACCACCGCACCATCGATGATAATTCCAAAGTCAATAGCTCCTATGGAAAGTAGGTTGGCCGTCATGCCCTTTTGGTGCATTAAGATGAATGCGTACAGGAACGCTAGCGGAATTACGATTGCCACCGAGATAGTTGTGCGCCAGTCGGCCAGGAAAATCAATAAAATACCTGTGACTAAAGCGATGCCCATGAGTACATTCTCCGTCACGGTCTCAAGGGTATAATGATTTAGTATTTTACGATTATAAAAAGTACTAATGCTTACGTCTTTGGGCAAGATGCGCGTGTTAAGATCTTCGATCTTTGCGTCAAGCAAATCGATCACTTTGTTTACATTCTCACCTTTGCGCATCAGCACGATACCTTCTACTACGTCATCTTCTCCATCGCGGCCCACCATGCCCAGCCGGGGTTGAAAGGATTCCTTGATGGAGGCCACATCTTTCATTTTAATGGGCACGTTATTGAAATTGTCAATGATCACATTTTCAACTTCTTCCATCTTGCGTAGCAGGCCGATACTGCGCACAATGATGGCCTGGTTTCCTTTTTTGATAATGTCGCCTCCAACGTTGATGTTACTTTTTTGAAGGCTGCTAAAAATGTCAGAAGCAGTAAAATTATATTTTGCCAGCAGCCGTGGATTCAGACTTACTTCAATAGTTTTCACCTTTCCCCCAAAACTCACCACATCCGCCACACCTGCCACTGATTTGAATTGTTTATCCAGCACCCAATCCTGAATAGTCTTTAATTCAGTCACGCTTTTTGTTGAGCTTACAAGTGTGTATCGAAAGATTTCCCCGGTTGGTCCCGTGGGAGGAAGTATTTCTGAATCGGCTCCGTCAGGAAGATTTACATTCACCAGGTGGTTGGCCACCTCCATGCGCGAGTTAAAGTCAATGGCGTTATCATCAAAGATTAACACCACGTACGAAAGACCGAAAAGCGAGATGGATCGCAACGTGGCTTTTTTAGGTACCACGTTCATCTCCGTTTCGATCGGAATAGTAACGAATCGCTCTACCTCCTCCGCACTGCGACCCGGCCACTGCGTAATGATCACTACGTTGGTGTTCGTTACATCCGGATAAGACTCCACTGGCAACAGTCTGAAACTCTCAACCCCAGCAATAATCCAGGCGGCTACTACAAAGAATACCAGGAAGCGATTGCGCAGCGAGAAATTAATGATGGCACCGATGAACTTATTCACTACTGGATTTTTTTTGATTAATCTGAAAGCTCGTTGAACATCAGCAGGCTGCCTTCGGTAACAATGATATCGCCAGGCTTAACACCACCCTCAACGAATACTTTCGTAGATGTATTTTTCATAATGATGACTGGCACAATTTTATAGTCACCCTTGGAGAATGTGACTACATAGTAAGCATCATGATCAAATACGATGGACTTAGGTGACACCGCGAGATGTGTGCCTCCGTTTGGTAAATGAACACGTATGGTAGCAAACATGTCGGGTTTAAGCAGACCTCCTTCGTTTAGGAGTTCTACCCTGATTTTTAGCACCTTCGATTGCACATCGATTACACTACTCACGTTAGCGATCTTGCCTTCAAAAATCTTGTCCGGATAGGCTAACGTTTGATGCAAAATGAAATACAAAAAAGGACGGTGAATACCGCGAGTTTATTCATGATGAGAAGCTGGCCCTGTAAACTATTCTGATTCGATAGAAAGCAAATAGCCGCTGGTATTGAAGGTGAGCGCGAGTGCTTCTTCTGCTCGTGCTATTTCTGTTTCGTAAATCACCTCACCTTCTGGTGAAATAATCTTGATGGCATTTTCCAGCGCATAGGTAGTATAGTTATCGCGCAGTTGACGCTTCACACGCTTAGGGAGTTTGGCTTTGTGAATTTTGGTGACCGTCACCAACTCATTACCAAACTTGGCATACTCTACCACAGTAAGATTGCCATGTTGCTTAAAGCTCACCTGGTAGCCAATGGAGTCGCGCGACCACTCTACTTCTTTCGATCGGGGAAATTGCTTTTGAAAAGCCTGCTTAATCGAGCTAGGCACGTGCGATTCATTAAAAAACTGGCCTTGGCTTGAAATGGCCAGAAACAGGCCAAAAAAGCTGAAAATGAGCGTTTTCATAAGTTGTTTGTTTAGCTCCATTAAGAGCAGCACGACTTCTGAAAGTCACTCGTTTGTGCTTACAAAGTTATTTGACACGGGGCAGGGAAACGCTGAAAACAGTGCCTTGGCCAGTCCTGGATTCCACTTGCACCGTACCACGGAGCAGTTCGACCAGATCTTTTACGATCGATAGACCCAGCCCTGTAGAACTTTCGCCATCGGTGGGGCGGGCACTGAGCTTCTGGAATTTCTTAAAAAGTTTTTCCCGCTCTTCAGGCCTAATGCCGGGTCCTTGATCGATTACGTCAAAGCGAAGGTCGTTTGCATGCTCATGAACATGCATGATTACTTTTTTGCCGGAAGGCGAGAACTTAATGGCGTTGGAGAGTAAGTTTTCCAACACCCGGGCCAACAGGTCGGGATCGGTGGTGATCACATCGTTGGTAAGCTGTTGCTGAAAATCCAATTCTATTTTCTTTTTGTCTGCCAATGGACGAAAGCGATTGTGCAATTGTGTAAGGAGCTTGCTTATGGAAATAGATTGAGGATTTACACGTACAGTGCCCGTCTCAATACGGCTTAGATCCAACAAATCGGTGATGAGTCGCTGCATGTTCTCGCCAGTCTCCTCCATCAGGCTGATGTACTCTACATGGCGTGGGGTGAGTTTGTCTTTATCGAGCCGCATAAGCGAAAGCAAACCAGATATGCCGACCAGCGGGGCCTTGAGGTCGTGCGAGGCCATGCCGAGAAAATGATTTTTTTCTTCGTTCAGTCGCACCAAGTCTGCATTGGCTTGCTCGAGTTCGCCCGTTCGTTCACGCACTTTTTCTTCCAGTTGTTGGTTCAGATTTTGCAGTTCGCGCAGTAAGCGTTTGTTGTCTTCCTCTTTCCGGTTAATGTTTACCAAGGCTGCCAATGAAGTAATGCCAATCAATACAAAACTTGAAAAGCGGATCACATCGTTAATGATATATCGCTGCTCAAGTCTTTCGCTTCGTTCTTTCAGCAGCGATTGTTCATGTTGGATGAAGTCACCAATCCAGTAGCGGATACTGTCCATTTGTGTCTTGGCTATCTTCATACCCGCAAAGTGCGAGGCGCTGTCGCGGCCAAAGGACTTTAATATATGAAAGCTTTCCGTCAGGTGATTTTTTTTTCGTTCAATCAGCGGAGCGATGTGCTGTTGTATAATGTCTGCCTGACGAGGATTTTCTTTTACTAAGTCTTTGAGTGTATCGACATCCAGAGTTATGTCGGCCAGTGCTTCGTGATAGGGGCTGATGAAGGTAGTGTCAGCCGTCAATAAATAACTTCTGTGACCGATTTCCATGTCTTTGAGAGAAGAGAGCATACGTGTGGAAAATTGGATCACCTTGTAGGTATGAATGATCAGCGCGGTAGCTTCTTTTTTCTCTTGCACGTTCAGGTAGGTGATGGCCGCACTCACCAGCGTGAGCGTGATGGACAACACCAATAGAAATCGTACGCGCAAGAGTTTTCGCATGGGCTTTTACTTTTTCTCCAGCATGGACTGAATTCGCATCAGCATTTCCAATTGCTTCTGCTGGATATCACAAAGATGCTTGAATTGATCCACGAGCGAAAGATCCATTTTTTCGTTCAGACTTCGTATTTCCATCTCGGCTTTCAGGTTGATAAGATAGTCATTTTCGTTTCGCTGACGGTCTTTTTTCTCTTGCCGGTTCTGGCTCATCATAATTACCGGTGCCTGTATCGCAGCAATGCACGAAAGAATCAGATTGAGCAGGATGAATGGGTATGGATCAAATCCCTTTGCAAAAAAAACTGTATTCAAGAGTATCCAAATAAAAATGGTAGCTCCGAACCAGATGATAAAGGTCCAACTGCCGCCAAAGCTGGCCACACGGTCGGCCAGTCGCTCTGCGAAAGTCAATTTTATCTTACCTTGTCTTTCGCTCAGCTCGCGTGAGAGAAGTTCTTCTTCTTCAATCGACTTTGTGACGATTTTATGAAGTTTATTCAAGTGCTGGTTTTCTGTATTCAGCAATTCCTGTACGTACTCATCTATCTTTTCCATAGTAGTTGTTAAAATGCTTCTCCAATATTTAAGTAGCTGCCTTGAGATTGTCTACCAAAGCCGGCATCCAGCCGCAAATTTAGTTTTTCAGCTGGGCGTATCGCATAGCGCAAG
>JAIENH010000399.1 GCA_019751475.1 Cyclobacteriaceae bacterium | reverse complement strand
ATTTTCTCTGGCCGGGTTTTGGCGAAAACATGCGCGTGTTGAAATGGATAGTGGAGAAAATACAAGGCAAGTCCAACGCGGTGGAGAGCCCGATCGGCTGGATGCCGCACTATGACGATATCGACTGGACAGGCTCCAACTTCACCAAGCAACAGTTTGATGCCATCATGAACGTAGATCGGGAAGCTTGGAAACGGGAGTTGCTGGAACATGCCGAACTTTTCGAACGCATGTACGACAAGCTTCCAAAGGAATTCATCTTCATGCGAGAGTTGCTCTTGTCAAGCTTATGGCGCTCGCCTGAGAAGTGGCGCCTGGAGCCAGAGACAGAGTAATAGCGTGGCTGAAAATGGCCAGTGTCTTTGAGGCTCTTTTTGAATATTGAAAGCTGAATGACTAATTTATGGTCGCATGATTACGCAACGGCTTTTAGCCCTTCAGCAAAAATTTTCCAAGTCATACTGGATTGCCAATACATTAGAGCTTTTTGAACGGCTGGCCTTCTATGGCATGAAGGCCGTGCTTACGGTTTTTCTTGCTACCAAGGCGGGCTTTCCTGATGAAGCGGGTAAGCTTGCGGGACTTTTCTCCGCAGTCATTTTCTTTCTTCCCATTCTTGCTGGTGTGTTGGTCGATCGATATGGTTTCAGGCGCACCTTAATGGCCTGCTTTGCGCTGTTTGGCATCGGCTACTTTTTGATTGGCCTGGCAGGTATGAGTTGGTCACAGGAAATCATTGAAGCGGTCGGCAAGCGCACGTATGTTATCAGTGTGTTGTTGCTTACCGCGATTGGTGGTTCGCTAATCAAGCCCTGCATTGTAGGTACGATCGCACGCACGACTACAGAAGATGTTCGCGCCTTGGGATTTTCGATTTATTATTCGTTGGTAAATTTGGGCGGAGCCATTGGACCCATCATCGCGTTGTTGGTGCGACAAGATTTAGGCATTGAATATGTGTTGATTATGTCTTCCTTCACATCGTTTCTATTGCTCATTGGAACGTTCATTTTCTTCAAAGAGCCTGAGTCAAAAGGCCCAGCTACGGAGCAGCGAACCTTTGGCAAGGTATTTCAAGACATGTTGCTTGTATTCAGCAACCTGAAGTTTATGCTGTTTCTCATAATCTTCTCCGGCTTCTGGATTATTTTCTGGCAGATATTTTACCTTCTGCCTTTTTATGCTACGGATGTATTGCACTTCGAACAGTTTGAAATTTTAGAGACTGTAGACGCCTGGACGATTATCTTTTTCAGTGTGATCATGGCGGCTGTTTTCAAAAAGTGGAAACCCTTCACGGCTATGACCATCGGCATACTGATCTCAAGCCTCTCCTGGATTGTGATTGGAGTATTCGGCACAACCGCTGCTGTGGTAGTCGGAGTGGCGTTGTTTGCCATTGGAGAATCTACACAGGCACCGCGATTCTATGAATATGTAAGCAGTCTTGCA
Organism: Cyclobacteriaceae bacterium; assembly: GCA_019751475.1. Classification (GTDB taxonomy): domain Bacteria; phylum Bacteroidota; class Bacteroidia; order Cytophagales; family Cyclobacteriaceae; genus ELB16-189. The sequence goes on along the minus strand of JAIENH010000399.1, from coordinate 3,559 downwards.
CCCGCTGAGCAAGTGGGTACATACATGGGCTTTGGGTTTCTGCCTATTGCCATTGGTTCGCTGGGGGCCGGCACTGTCTCCGATTGGCTTCGGTTGAGTTACCTCACCACGGAGCCCGCCATGATGTGGTACATACTCGCGGCCATTGGTCTGGCAACGGTAGTGCTCATGCTCTTGTATAATCAATACCTCGTTAAGAAATAAATCTTGCTATGGAGAAATTCAAACCCTACGTGGCCCCCGAACATAACATGGCGGAGTTCACGCTCAAATCCATTTTGCTTGGTGCATTTTTTGGTATCGTCTTTGGCTCATCCACGGTGTATTTGGCGCTGCGTGCAGGCCTCACGGTCACCGCATCCATTCCGATTGCGGTAATTGCCATTACGCTGGGGCGCAAACTTTTCAAGACCACCATTCTTGAAAACAATATCATTCAGACCACCGGCTCAGCCGGAGAGTCCATTGCAGCGGGCGTGGCGTTTACCTTGCCGGGATTTTTGTTTCTCTCGGCCGGAGATGACGGTGTGAGTGTAGGTGCTGCGTATTTTAACTATGTCACCATCCTGGTGCTGGCTGCGTTTGGTGGCATGCTGGGCACCATGATGATGATACCGCTCAGACGATCGTTGATTGTAAAAGAACACGAGAATCTTCCTTACCCGGAAGGCACCGCATGTGCGTCAGTGTTACAGGCAGGTGAGAAAGGTGGTGTCTTCGCGCAGACGGCTTTCATCGGCATGGGTGTGGCATTTTGTTATGCCATGCTTCAAAAGGTATTTCATGTCATTGCCGAAACTCCGGCATTTGTAACGCGGCAGGCAAATAAGTTTTGGCCTTCGGCCACCATCAATGGTGAAATCACGCCCGAATATCTCGGTGTAGGCTACATTATCGGTCCTCGAATATCGGGTGTGCTGGTGGCGGGTTCAGTGCTTGCCTGGTGGGCTATCATTCCATTGTTAGCTACGTTGGTCAATCCAGAGTTAATCGCCATACAGCTTAATAAACTGGGCTACCTGGCTGACCTCTCAGTAGCCGGTGGCCGGGGCGGCTGGGATCCAGCGACCAAGACGTTTGCCAATCCCGCTAGTGCAATCTACTTCGCTTACATCCGTCAGATTGGTGCCGGTGCCGTGGCAGCCGGTGGATTCATCACACTCATGAAGACCTTGCCTACCATCGTGAGCTCCTTCCGCGACAGTATAGCTTCATTAAAAGTAAAAGGTGAATCCAGTGTACTACGCACAGAGCGCGATCTCTCGTTTCGGGTAGTGATCATCGGAAGCATTGCGTTAGTGCTTGCTGTAGTGGTGTTACCCTTCATTCCCGGTGACGGTATTCTTCAGAAATTTTTCATTGGCGTGCTGATGATTGTATTCGGTTTCTTTTTCGTTACTGTATCAAGTCGCATTGTAGGATTGGTTGGCACTAGCAACAATCCTATTTCAGGCATGACCATTGCTACGCTCATGGGTACCTGTTTGATTTTCACATCCCTCGGCTGGACGGGTAAACTCTTCGAACCCTTAGCCCTCGTAATGGGTGGTATGATCTGTATCGCTGCTGCGAATGCCGGAGGTACATCACAGGATTTGAAAACGGGTTTCCTGATCGGGGCGACACCCCGGTACCAGCAACTATCGCTTTTTATTGGCGCCATTGTTTCATCAGTGGCCATCGGGCTTATCGTTCAGGTACTGGATACGCCTACGGAAGAGATGGTGAAACAAGGAGTGTATCACGCTATCGGCAGTGAAAAGTTTCCTGCACCACAGGCTACGCTTATGGCTACGCTCACACGCGGTATTTTATCGTTCAACCTTGATTGGCAGTATATCATGGTAGGTATATTCATCGCGATCACATTAGAATTGTGCAACATCAAGGCGTTGGCGTTTGCCATTGGTTTGTACCTGCCGCTATCTACTACACTGCCTATTTTTGTGGGTGGTGCTGTGAAAGGATTTATCGATTGGCGCAAAGGAGACAAGAAGAAAGGAGATGAATCTGAACTGAGCCGTGGAAATCTATTTGCTACCGGCCTGGTGGCAGGTGGTGCCATCTTTGGAGTGATTGCTGCTGTGCTAAATGTATTCTACGCCAAGGCTATGGATGCAGCAAATGCCGAGCATTCGCTGGTCAATTTTCTGGGTGAGAATGGTTACTACCTCATGGGTGTAGCATTCTTCTTTGCCATGATGACCTGGTTGTATCGTGAAGCGGTGAAAGAGTAGAAAACGGTTAAATCGAACTCAAAAAATCCAACCCTTTAGGATGGGAAGATTTTTGGTTTCCTGTTCGCTCACCTTTCCATCCGAATTGATGATGTCAAAAAGCCCCGCGTAGATTTTATTCTTTTGTTCGGCCGGGATATCTGAAAATCGTGGGGCGTTTTCAGCCAACAATATTTCAGCACGCTGAAAACCCATTGCGTTGTATTGTTGCTCACAGGTATGAATGGCTTCTTGAAAGGATTGATCTGGAAAGAGCTCGTTCATTTTTTCCAGAATGGCTTCCCGCTCGTTGGGGTGAAGCGATCCATCCACACAAGCCATGTAAATAAACAAGAGGAGGGTAAAGTCTTCCAGGCGCTCAACATTCATAGACATCGGAAAGATACGTGTTTTGTGAATATGAGTATTCTCATTAAGTAAGAAAGTGGTTTGTTTTAATCAATCGACCACGCTCAAAAAGGAACCCAACCCGATGATAGAATATTGACTATCCACTATTTTTGAACATGTTCTTATTGAATCATTTTAATCATCGCAATTGTTGGGCGAAGACTCATCAGGATAATATTACTTTGTATTGAAGTTGACTCTAATATTGAAAGAAGGTAAATTTCTAAAAGGTGTTGATCACTCTCGTAGTGAGAGGAGTAGCAGTCGCATGTTTAATTGAGGAAATAGAGAATGCTCATGACCTCCACCCAAGCCGAAACTGCCGTATTAAAAGCTCTCGTTGAGTTGGGCAGACCGGGCGCCATGTTTAACGTCATGAAGGTAATTGGTGACTACGCCACCGACTATGAAACTGGCTTTGCCCTGGCTAACGAGATGCAGAACAAAGACTGGATCAAAATCATCTACGGTTCGTTTACTCAAAACCTGGTCAATGTAGAACTGACTCTTATCGGCCAGCAGGAGTGGGAGAGGCGAAGCAAGAATTAGGGACAGCACTGTTCGCGGTCGTCCACAATACTGTTCATTCTCGCAAAAAGGAGCTAGCCGTTTGCCCCATAAAACATTGACGATCAGCACTTCAGCGAAGCGGTATCTAATTTGCCGCGTTGTGAGCAAAACTGATTTACCATGAGGATATTCATTGGCCTTATTCTTTGGTTTCTGCTGCTGGTTTTCTGCTGGCCGCTGGCCCTCATCGCCATTGTGGTGTTTCCAATCCTCTGGTTGTTGCTGCTACCGTTTCGCATCGTAGGCTTCACCCTCGAAATGGTCTTCAAGTTCATTGGAGCCCTGCTCATGTTTCCCTTCCGGCTGCTGAAAAGCTGACCTGGCAAGGCCTTTTCAGGTAGCAAACGTTTGCATTAAACAAA
>JAIENH010000597.1 GCA_019751475.1 Cyclobacteriaceae bacterium | reverse complement strand
GTCGATGCTCACAATCAGCGGAATGTTCGCGGCCTTCTGATACGTCCAGATTACTTTTTTCAGAGCAGCGAATGCGGTGGTACTCTTGGGTACATTTTTTTCAAAGAAGATAATGGAGCCGACTTTTCCAGCCCGCACTTCTTCCAGCACCAACGGATCTACGTCTGTTCCGGGCACACCGATCAAAATCATCTGCCCGATTTTTACATCCAGCATGTCTTTTACCTGGGCGTTCGTTTTTATAATCAGGCCAAACAAAAGGCAGAGGCTGATGCCGAAATACTTTTTTGTCATGAATACTCGATCAATAACGCTCATAGATTTTTCTTAAAACGGTTTCCATTCTCTTGCGCACCACGGTGGTAGATGTTGTAAAGTTATTATTCATCCAGCTAAAGATGAGTAACCGGCCCTGCCGTGTAACAAGATAGCCACTCAGGCAGTGATTATTGCTCAAAGAGCCTGTTTTGCCATAAATAAAGGGTTTTTCCGATTTAAAATAATTCTTTACCGTGCCATTTTGACCCCCGGTGGCGAGCAGGCTGAAGAGGCGGTCGCGGGGCGCTTCGCCATAAATCTTTTCCCACAGTTTTACGATTGACCGGGGTGTGAAGAGATTGTAGCGTGAAAGTCCCGAGCCATCTACCCACTTGGGTGCATCGGGCAGATCGGTCAGCAGATTCTTTTTTGCGTAATCGATCGCGATTTCTGTGCGCAAGGTGTCGCTCACTTTATTTGCGCAAAGCAAAAGCAACTGCTCAGCAATAAAATTGTCACTCTCCTGCATCATCACTTTATAGAGACTGTCGGTAGGAACAGAGTACACCGTAGTCGATTGAGATGAAAGTGGCCTATTGATAAGCTGCACGGGCCGCTTGAGTGTGTCGCTCAACAATTGCACAAGCAAATCATCGCTGTAGCGAATGGGAACTTCCCATTGAGCAGTCGGGCCGCTGTGAGTAATCATGGTGCGATTGGAGTGCAACTCGCGCTTGAGTGAGTTATCACCACTGGCAGCGGGTGAATGAGTGATTTCATTTTTGAATCGCCTTGGCTCCACGTGAACGGAGTCAGTGTGACGGATGCGCATCAGGTTTCCATAGATGGGAAGCGATGTACGCTCCACCTGGTAATAATCCTGGTAGTCGTCCCACGCCCAGCCTGGACCTAAATGCTCGGTTTGGAAATTGCTGGTGGATAGAAACAAGCGTGATCTCGTTTGAGACAGAAGGTTGAACACACGTGGACTGTTGGCAGAATGATGGTACAAGAAACTGGGATCGCCAGTGCCCCAAAAAATCAACGAGTCATTTTGCTGAACGAATCGCAACGCTGGAACAGAATCTCCCAGCAGTCGAAGTGATGTGTAGAAAGTAAAAATCTTGGTATTGGATGCCGGAGTGAAGTAGCGATCGCCCTGGTGATCAAAAAGTGTTTTGTGTTTTACCGGATCGTATAAAACAAAACCGATGTGATTGTTGAAATCTTTTTCAGACTGTAGTACTTCCTTACGCAAATAGGCTTTCGGTGAGCACGCACTAAGTGCAGCACACAAAAAGACGACAAGCCGGAAAGACAATCGCATCAAGCGCCCAGGTATCGTTCTTTCAGAATTTTGCCATGGTGAATTTCATGACCGGCTGTGACGAAGCCCATAGCCACCACCGATATTTCATGATTGTTGGCTGAACCTTTGCGCGCCAACATCTCTTCGTTAAAGCTCTCAAACAGATCGATGGTAGATCTCCGCACGTGCTGCATTTCATCAGCAATCTTTCCCATACTGCGACCGGTAGCATTCAAGTGGAGAGCGTAGGCATTCTCATCAAAGCTGTGAAGATTGGTTTTGTCATTTCGCGCAAAGCGCAAGGCCCTGTACGCGAAGATTCTTTCGGTATCAATAAGATGGCACAGCACCTCACGAATAGTCCACTTGCCATCAGCATAGCGAAAGTCTTTTTTAGCATCGGGTATGGAGTGAACAATTTCCATTATTCGGTGGCCACTGATGCGTAGGGCCTGCAATACGTCCGATTGCTCTACCAATTTTACATAGCCTTTGAAGTGGGAGGGGATGGTTTCAAGGTTGATGAACATATAGACGTGTTGAGGTTTTGTGCGGTCAGGTCTTTCTAGAATTCAGTGAAAACTTTGTCAGGAAGCTCGGTATCTACTTTCACATTTTTAGGCCCACCACCGTCCGAACGGTCGCCCGAAAGCAGGATGTTGCCGTACTTCTGATAATTGTCCCACGGGCGGGTGAAGTTGGCTGTGTCTTGCTTGCTGTCTTTGTAGTACGACCAGTAGCGCACAAGTTTGTCTTTCACATCCACAAACAATTTGTATTTGTTTTGGGGGGTATCGCCCACTTCGGCAAAGGTCAATTGTAGTACGTTGTAAGGCACATTCTTGATCGTGTCGCGCATGTATTTGAGTGTCACACCGGTGTCTTTCAGTTTAAAGGGCATCACCAACCAGTAGGCATCGTTGATCCACATAGAGGTAGCGCGCTGGAGCATCTTCTTTACCGAGTCGGCATCGGTTAACTCTTGTCCTTTGATTTGAATGCGACCTTCGCCCGTGTTCATGTTTACAAGGTAGATGGTGCTGTCATTCAGGCTCTCTACACGTGCCCGTCCCATTTTTTTATCCCACACCCAATTCCTTCTTCCAAAGAAATTCCACGAGATATACCGGGTGTTGTCCCAATTCTCGCGACCGCCCATAGCAATCATGATGCTGTCGGCCAATTCGATGGCGGCCGGGTCAGAATGGGCCCAATCAAACCCTTCGGCAGGTGGGTTGCCATATTCTTTTTTCTGGGTGTTACAGGCCATCACAACGAGGGCCATCACAAAGGAGCAAAGGAGAGCTTTCATAGCAGGCGGGATTTAATGTGAAATTTACTAATTGTCAGGCCAATTCAAACCTGAAAAAGGACAAGCGATCACGCTGCCCTTTTCTCGGACGCTTTTACCATGCGGTTTCGTAAGAAAGACTCTACCGGTAAGACCAACAACGCCATAAATACTTGCACAAAGAAATCGGCCACGGGCGTACTCTTGAGCGGCACCAGCGAAATATTTGAGGCAGCAATAGTCTGAACGAGTTGTATTAGCATAATGATGGTGAGAGTGGACAGGAAACGGTTCAGGTACCGGTAGCGTGTATTGGCCACATTGAGTCGCAGCGACAACACCACCAACGTGCCGAAAAACAAAAACTCCAGTGCGTAAAACCACGGACGCTTCCAGTAGGGCGGCACCACATTGAAGTCGATGGAATCCACTTCGGTGATTTTACCAAACAAATCTTTGGATTGTACCAGCACATTGTACTTGCCGGGAGGAAGGAAAGGAAAGTTGATAATATTATTGAGTGTACTCCACTCCGACCACCCAGACTGCAGACCTTTGACCCAGTAGCGATACTCTACTGCCAAAAGACTTACGTATTCCGGCTGTATGAATTCAAAGGTGAGGGCGCTCTCATCTTCTTCAATAGAAAGTGTTTTGCGGGGTGAAAGTTTTAATTGCTGGTTTCGCACTTCTTTCAAAAAGAGCGGGTTGCCTTCGTTAACCAGTTGACTTTGTTCGCTTGAAAATTTGTACAACTCATTCGATGCCGTGATCACCCATAAGCTTTTGTTTTGATCGGTGGGCGCTAAAAAGCGTATGTCAGGAAAAAGTCCAAGCCACTCCGTTTTGATGGCGCCTTGCAGCCGCCTGTCTACTGTGCGCCAACGATGACCATCGTAAAACCAAAAGTAGCCGGCCGATGCGAAGTATTTTTTTGGACCGGGCAACGAATCATATTTAATAAAAGCATTTTTGAAACTGGCGTAGTGAAAAAATTCTCCGTTTTGTGTGAGGTAAACTTCCTGCCCAAAAGCGAGACCTACTGTTCGGTCCACAGATGTATACGGCAATGGAATACTTTCTGCATCAAGAATTTCTCCTTCTTCAATGCCTACTTTCAGTGCGCGGTCACGTCCACAAATCCACAAGTCCTGTACATTGTCTTCAAACATGTAGTCGGCATAGATTGACAACGAATCAGGGAAGGAGGATTGCTTCCATCCTTTGTTGGCCGAAGCAAAGGCCTTGATCTCATCGTTGTACGTACTTAACAATAACTGTTGCAGATTTTTTGAATAGAAGAACGTGCGCACCGGTTCGCGACTTATTGAGGTAGAGGCGAGGCCATTCACTTCAAACACACCCCCCACACCACCGCACAGAAGTTTGTTGTTGACCACGGTGAGCTGGTCCACCTTGCCGGAGATACCTTCCACCCGCTTGAATGCATAGTCAATGCCTCGAAGCACTTGCCGGGTTTTTTGTATGCGCTTGGTTACGGTCTTGGTTTTAGCAGGCTGTTTCACTTCCACCGGGGCAGGGGGTGGCTCTTCTTTTTTCTTCTTTAAGGAAAATAATTTTCGCCTGCTTTTTTTCTGCGCCACTTCCACTTCGGCCGGTGTTTCTTCTGGCACGATCAACTGTTGTGTTACGCTGTACGCTTCATTCTCAAAAATTTCTTCGCGTGATAACCGAAAGAGTCCAAGTGTAGTGCCCACATACACCTGGTCAGCAAATGTCTGCACGCACAATAAATTGCCAGCTAAGCCGGGATAATGATTGAATGTGCGGAATGGAAGAAAAGGAGCAATCCGCGTGAAGCCGTAATCATGAGCCACCCACACGCCCTGGTGTCGGTCGGTGAGCAAAGCATACACTTCGTTGTCAGGCAGGCCTGTGTAGTAGTTGGATATCTCTACGGTTTCTTCATTGTCGATGTTTATGAACACTACACCTCCGCGCAGCGTGCCAATGGCCACCAATGATTCGGTTACCCACGTAGCGTTGGCTACTACGTTTGTGTTCAGATAGGCTGCATCGTTGGGCTTGCACTCACGAAGGGCTTGACCTTCTTTGAGAATAAAAAAGCGGTTGTCTTCAGTGGCGATGAAATAAGTTTTCTTATCGGGCGAAGGCTCGCTGAAGACC
>JAIENH010000648.1 GCA_019751475.1 Cyclobacteriaceae bacterium | reverse complement strand
CAAGGCTCAAGGACATTTCCCGTAATTCCTTCTAGAGTTAAATAAATTATGGCAACCAATGCCTTCAATTGCAACTCACATGGAAAAGATATCACTTGCCCCGGGTATCCAGTGGGAGCAAGTCGTGCGAGAGTCATATAATAATTGACGATTCTACATTTTCTGATATTTTTGATCAGGGTCTAAAATTAACTTCCAGAGCAAAGAAATTCTGCCAAATTTCAATATTTTAACTCGATTGATTATAAACAGCAGAAAACTGGGATATAACGTTATAAACGTAGCAGGGAAATATCTCTTTGCGATTTGCAGGCGATTGCGAATCGAATAAAAATCAGAAATTTCAGAAACTTCCTTCTTGTTAGATCCGGTGCTCGCACCAAGCTTATGGAAAACAATAGCGCTGGAGCAAAACCCCATTTGCCATCCCATTTTTTTTCCTCGAATTGCCCAATCCAACTCTTCGAAATATAGAAAGTAGTCCTCATTCATTCTACCGATTGACTGAACAAAACTACGCTTTACAAACATGGATGCACCAACAACGTAATCAAACTTGAATTGAATATTGTCCCATTGACCACTATCCCGCTCTCCACTTCCTACTTCTCTTACTTTACCGAACCACTTATAGTATCTACCACCGACTGCTTGCAGTATTGACCTGTTGTAATAATCAAACAATTTACCACCAACTATACCGGTTCGTTCACTCGTCTTGCCGGCACACAAAACAAAATTGTTCAGCGTGTCAGCTTTAATCACGGTGTCATTGTTTAAAAGCCAGGCATAATTAAAATCGGGCACTTTCAAAAAGTAATCCAGTCCAATGTTGTTGCCCCCGGCAAAGCCCCTGTTCTTCTTTGATTTGATCAGAAGAATTTTTTCATCGATCAGTCCCGCAGACCTCCCCAACTCATCTTCACTTAATAATCCGCATGAAATAGGTTTCGTAGAAAGAGGTAAAACATGTTCACGAAAATTCGTGGTTATTGAATTCTCTCTTCCCCCTCGAGCCCATAAATAAATCTCATTGATGGAATGATCTCCTTCCGAATTGTCAACCACTACTACTTGAAAATTCTGATGGGTAGATTTTAAAACACTTTCTAGGCATTCGATTGTATCTCTATGCCCAGAATAATTCACGAGAATAACGCAAACATTATCGGTCATACTATGTCTTCCGTTCTGAACGAATTACATACTGAACTGCCAAAAGCTGCTCGAAGAGCCCAAATGTGATAGCGTTTAGAATGAAAAATTTTGATTTTCTATGAAATTTAAAAGACGGAATGACCGACTTCACAGTTAACCCTGCCCCTCTAAGCATCTGCACTAAATCTCTTCTGCAAAAGAATCGCAGATGAGTACGATCAAAGAGACCAAAGTCCGTATACCCAAAGGATCCCTTAACATAGATATTCACAAATGTTTCATAATATCGGATGTTGGGACAGCTAATAATAAACAAGCCTCCAGGTTTCAGTAAGTAGTTTAGATTCTGCACCGCTGTCCATGGATCAATCAAATGTTCCAAAACATCACCGCAGATAACAACATCAAATGAATTGGCCTGAAATTGTTTGTTGAGCGTTTCAAAATCACCATAAAAGAGTTCATCAATTAGGGCATTCTCTTGATTTGTTCCAGGTAGTCTCATCAACTCTACACCTACCACTACTTCGGCAAGGTTTTGTCGTTTGATTTCAACTAAGGTATCGCAACTCCCAGCACCCAACTCCAATAGCCTTCCTACTCCTCTTTTTGGCAACAGGCTAATTAAATCAAAACGTATATTTGAGAAGTATGCGTCAGCTTTATGCTTATATAGTTCCATATCAAAGATGTAATCAGGTTAGAATAGAAAATTCTCTTTTGCGTTCGAGAGCAAACATTAACCCTAGTGCAATAAGGAGCTCAGTGATAAGCAGAGCTACTGCTGTTCCAGTCGCTTGAAACTGATACGTGAGATAAAAACTTATGAGTATACTGAAGATGGAACACGCCAGAAGTACTTTCATCACCTCTTTTTTTAGTTCATAGGCTAATAAAGTGAGAAAAAATGGAATATTAAACAACACTATAATCGGGACCCATATGATGATCCGGAGAAGATTGACCGCCTCCGGGAGATCTTCGCCCGCAATAAGAATGACTATTTGAGGAGCCAGATAAGCAATCAATCCGCACAATAGAACAAGAAGTGACGCAAAAGGAATAATCAGTCTTCTCCAAAATTGCTTTAATCCAAGATGATTCTCAACAACTATTTGGCAAACCCTCGGAAAGACAGCTTGTGATAACATAGAAAGAATCTGACGAAGAAGGGACGTTATTTTTTCCGCAATGCTAAAAACGCCAACAGTTAGATCTCCTCCAAAAAAACCGAGAATGAGGTAATTGGAGCTATTATAGGCTGTGACTGAGAAATTAGATATAAAGACCGGGAACCCCAGTTTTAACTCATTTATTATCACATCCCTTCCTGGGAAAACTACATTGATCTCAAATCTTGAAACAATGATAAAAATACCAACAATTGAAGCCAGGATAACCCCCGTAGCCTGAATTGGAATAATCCAGATGTAATCACTTTGCTCATGAATAAAAAGAAATAGGAAAGCAACAAAAAATACTTTCGAAAGTAAATTAAGATAGGTGATAAATTTCATTTTCTCAACGCCTTGAAAGAACCATATGGGAAATAGCATTTGACCTATTACCAAAAGAAACCCTAAAAGATAAGACTTTAAATCAGCATGAAACTTAGGGATTAGCAAAATCATCGAGGCAGCAAGAATAAAAGATGCAATAAGAAGCAAAAATTTCGTGAAAAGTGTTCTCGAAAAGATTAGAGAAAGTTTCCTGTTATCATCTCTTGCCATTGAAAGCTCTCGAATAGCCGTGATGTTAAATCCGTAATCGACAAAAATAATAAAGTAGTAATGAAGGGCCTGGATAAGCGAAACCACCCCAAATTTCTCCGTTCCAATTACATGTATTATGTACGGCATAGTAATTAGCGGAATCAAGTAGTTGGTTGCCTGCCAAATGGAAAGAGCAAAGAAATTTCTTGCAAGTCTACTTTGCCTCAGTCTTAAGTTGAGCTCTTCAAAAAAACTCAACATCTTTTAATCTTGGTGAAATCAGGTTCTCTGAAAAAATGGACTGCTTCCAACGGGTTAAACATCAAAATCCTAAAAATCGACATTGGTGTCTTTTAAATCAGAAAGCTGCTTGTCCTTTTCTGAAAGTGAAAAATCTCTTATGGGAAAAGTTGAAATGACTCCTATCCAAACATCCAAAAAATTGATGCCTCCTTCAGAAAGACGATTATAGTATTCATCACACTTATACAATACCTCTGCCGTATCACTTAACACCAAAAATCCATGTGCAAAGCCCTTTGGTACCAGGAGCTGCTTTTTGTTTTCAGCTGAGAGTTCAATAGAAAAATGTTTACTGAATGTGGGTTGATTTTTTCTTAAGTCAACCACGACATCCTGTATTAGGCCGGAGAGAACACGCACCAATTTTGTTTGAGCAAAAGGTGGCCTTTGAAAATGGAGCCCTCTTAAAACCCCTTTCTTTGAAAACGACTGATTGTCCTGAACAAAATCAATTTCAATACCTGCTTCTTTAAACACCTTTTTATTGTATGATTCAAAAAAATAACCGCGATTGTCATCAAACACCTTAGGTTCAATTACGAGGAGTCCTTCGAATTCAGTCTTTGTTACCTTAATCATTTTTCTCCATCTCTGATTTTGTACACCATCTCAATAGAAGGCCTGGCCTCCTCCAAACCAAATCCATGTCCCTCGATGATGTGTTGATAGCATTTTGTATGAAGATCGGTAAAGCCTTCACTAAATTCAATTTCTTCGCCTTCAATCTTCAGCGATCGGTACGTTCTCTTGCCCTGCGCCTTTACTTCTTCAGGTAAGTGTTCAGAATTAATGCTTAGGTCCCAATTCACGGTGGCTCGTTTCAAGGTGAGAATACCAGATGCTCTGTCATTCCTTATCAGCTTAGCTTCATTGTCTACAACAGCCCCAAAAATCCATTGCAGCATATCGAAAAAGTGCACACCAATGTTTGTCGCCACACCTCCAGATTTCGAGACATCGCCCTTCCAGCTATGATGGTACCAATTGCCGCGGGAGGTAATGTAGTTAAGGTCGACTTGAAAGTGCTTGCCCGCGGGAGATGATTCAATCTTTTTCTTCAATTGTTGAATAACCGGATGAAGCCTTAGCTGCAAAATAGTGTACACACGATGGCCTGTCTCTCGTTCAATCTCTGCAAGTGCATCCAAGTTCCAGGGATTGAGTACGAGAGGTTTCTCACAGATAGCGTCAGCACCATGACGTAATGCAAATCGAATATGAGAGTCGTGCAGATAGTTTGGTGAGCAAATAGAGACATAGTCTATTTTTTTCCCTTGCCTCCGCAATTTTTCCAAATGACGATCAAAGCGCTCAAACTCCGTAAAAAAATCAGCATTCGGAAAATAAGAATCCATGATGCCAACACTGTCAAACTTATCAAGAGCAGCCACAAGATTGTTGCCTGTGTCTTTGATAGCTTGCAGGTGCCGTGGGGCAATAAAGCCGGCAACTCCAATCAATGCAAAATTTTTCATGATTTCGTTACCCTCCCGTCTTTGAGTTCGTACTTCGCCCTGCTCTCCTTACAGAAAGCGATTCCTGAATCATTGAATGTAAGTTTATGTCCAAACTCGCTCATCCATCCTGCTTGCCTGGCAGGATTTCCCTGGAATAAGGCATAGGGCGGAACATTTTTCGTCACCACTGCTCCTGCAGCAATGAAAGCAAACTCACCGATGTCGTGCCCGCATACAACGGTTGCATTCGCACCAATGGTAGCTCCCTTTTTTACCAGCGTTTTCGCGTATTGATCTTTTCTGTTGATAGCGCTGCGCGGATTTATAACATTGGTAAAAACCATGGAAGGACCCAAAAA
>JAIENH010000143.1 GCA_019751475.1 Cyclobacteriaceae bacterium | reverse complement strand
ATGATGGTAAAGAAAACAGTTTTATGCGCAATCGATTTTTCAGAATCATCTTTAAAGGCTATTAAGTGGGCACTTACCTTGGCAAAATTGAACCAAGAACAAGTGGCTATTCTTTTTTGCTACAGGTTGATAGCTGAAGTTGGAGAAGGAGAATCATTAAAAGTGAAGCGTGATATTGAGACAAAGGCTTTCGAGCAGTTTCAGGAGATAGAAAAGAAGTTGGTGGGTGTATCCTCTGTACCATATCAATTTTTGACAGAGATAGGCTTCTTTTCTTCTCGCATCGAAATGTTTATCCGTAGAAGTCCAGTAAGCGCACTGGTGCTGGGCAATTCGGTGGTATCTAATTTTAATGAATATAAAAACCTTAGCCTCGATCAGTTTTTACAAAAAACAAAAATACCCATTGTGATTGTGCCCGGAGGTGGTGGCCTACCTTAAAGTCTGGGGACTTTATTATGATAAGATATTGCTTGTAAAGAAAGTTAGTTGTTTTGTTTCCCAAGCAAAACAATCATAGCCACCGCGGCAATCAACGTAGATGGAAAACCTGAGCCAACCCCGAGCGGCACAATCGCTAACAGAAAAATGATAGCGCCCCAGGCACCTAGTTTGAACGGCCATCCATTCATGAGCATGGAAATGGCGATCAGTGCTTGGCAGGTCGCTACAAACCCGACTGCAAGTGCAATGTGCTGCGAAAACCAGCCACGGATAAACTGTACGTACCAGTCGCTCCAGGCCATGTTTGCGTACTCAAGGTAGACTTCAGGTGTACGCTGTGAGGTGGTGAAGTTGGTATAAGAAGCCCAGGCAAACAAAGCAAAAAATAACCATCGAGCAATGCGCGGCCACTTAACGGCAACAATCACCAAACCGATAGCAATCACCGTGGAGGCGACCAACATGAGCAAGTACGTTTGATTTTCAAGCCCTTTCATAAATCAACGTTTTGATTTCAATTTCTTTTTCATGGCTTTCAATTTCTCTGGCATCGCACGACACTGGCAATATTTGGCATGCTCTATATGCCAATGCAAGCGCTCCTCTATAGTTGGGTTTTTGGGCATTGGGTTGGCCTGATGCCATTCTTTGTTCAATTTCGTAGTCATGGCGTAAAGTCGGTTACATTGTATTGGATGTTACTCATATTAAATTTTCCGTAGACAAATTCCCCATCCGGGTAATGCCAGACAGCTTCACCATATGCCGGGGCTACAATTTGTCCATACGACTTATAGTCTTTCATCGGTGTTGAGAAGCGGTACTGCTTCATATCGCTCACAGCATACCGGTCGTCTGAAATAAAATTTACCAGTTGCCCTGATTCGTTGAAGTAAAGCGTGGCTGATATTGTATTTACTCCATTAGTGAAAGTGGCTTTGGCAGAAGTACTATCGACTGCTTCCCATTGAAAGCGTTTATCAATCAATGTGGCAGGAGCCATAATACACATATCGTTAAACACCGTTACGGTTTCTGCTTTATTCATCTCTGGGCCTTTCATCTGCACGACAGCGAACAAACCAAACAAACGGATGTCCATACTAGCAGTGGCTGCATGATAGTTGTGATAACCAGGCACAGTAACACCAAACATCTTGGCTTTCATAAAAAATAAACGCGTTGGCTCGTCAAAGAAGTTGTATTGTACCGATCGAAACTTAAACCAGTCCTTACCCTTATCGCGCATTTCACCATCAAATACAATGCGTACATTTTTTACCTTGGGTTTGTTCAGCACGCCTACATAGCGGAGATATTTTTGAACAGGTTGTGGCAACGATTGAATGTCAGCTTCTGTTACTAAATCTGTCTTCACAATATTTGACCGGGAGAGATTTGCGTTTACATCTTTTCTGAACTGTGATTCAAAATTGATGCTACCCCAACTGAGTATTGCCCCGACTAAAACAACCACGTTGGCGATGGTGCCGAACCGAGCATCTTTCCAAACAGAAATGATTAATAATTGAGAGATGACCACAGCAACTAGTGTTACCACCGGCCAACTCTCCTTCTTCGCTAAAAGGAATACGAATGATACTAAGAATAGCGCAGCCGTGATCAACCAGATTGTGCCAATTGGTTTTGAAATTTCTTTGGTGAGCTCAGTCATGTTTCCATAGCCAAATGCTTTTGCGAAGCCCATCAAGTGGATGAGTCCATGAATGAAGAGGATGAAGGCGAAGATGTATTTAATCATAGAAGTAGTATTTAATCATAGAAGTAGTATTTATTCTTCAGTTTTGAAATTTCTTAATAAAACCCACAAGCCTAGAAATCCGCCAAGTGTCAGTACAACATAAAGGGGCATGAGCGGGTCCCACTTGCCGTACGCTTCCGAATAAGCAAGACGAGCCGTACCAATACAAAGAACAAGACCATACGCAAATCCTTTCAGCAACATGATTGCGCTTAGCACATAACCCCATGGCTGCTGCTTCCAGAGTAGAATGGCTGCCGCAAGAAACAAGGGAACTACAATTGATAAGTCAAGTGCGAATACAATACCCGTAGGATGATCTGTATTTTCAATCGTTTCAGGGATGTTGCCTGAAACCAGGTAATCGATGACCATACTCATTTCAGCAAGCAATAGCATGATGCCCATAACCAACAGGTAGATGCTAATCCACCTAATGGGAGATGGCTTGGCGAATCGTTGAGCTATTTGTTGAATGTCGAGATTGGATAACCCAATGATTAAACCTACTCCGGACAGTGAAAACAACGCTACATACACAAGGAAGAAAACATTAAACGCGCCACCGAAAAGATAGAAGGCAAAATTGTAGGCCGTATAAACGAGCATGCCCATCCACACCAATTGCCAACGTAACGAACCCTTCTTTACAAACCACAATGCCGTAATCAACAAGGGCACAGCTACAATTAAAGTAATGAAGTCATTGACAAACCACGCCTCTTTGACAAAATCATTATCGTTATACAAATCAGTTATCAAAAGCCCACCGACAGAAGCAAGAACCGCCAGTACGGCAATCACAATAGAGATATTAAATGCTGTCTGATTATAGTTTTTCATAACTATGGCCTGCCATTCAATTACTTGTCGAATTGCCTTTTAGATGTTGGCCAAGCAGGGCTTTATTAAATTGATAGCTGCCAACAACGACTACGCCCAGAAAAATAACAGCTGGAAATCCCCACCAGAACAAAAATGTTTCCGGATAGTCAAATGTCATGTAGCCGTTCAAAAATATGCGAAGCAAGAGATAGTGAATAGTGAGCAATGCCAACGCGGTAGTAAAACTTATGATAAGAACCTTGTTCCACTGGAACTGCGGATTAAAGTGAAGCAATACTTTTTTGAGAATGAGAGCAGTAACAGCTCCTACCAATGAAGATACCATAGCCATGATTAAGGAAAAGATCATGACTGAGTACGCAACTGAAAAACCGTTGAGCCATAAAATCAAACTTCGTTCTCCCTTCGGCATACTACCATAAATCGTTAATGAAGACCGGATAATGACATAGATCATTACCAAAATAGAGTAGGCAAACGTGGCGGCCATCGGCACCAAGGCGCCCCGATAAAACATAACTTTATCTGATATCGTATTCATGTTCAAAACTCCTTGGCCGATCATTTCTGCCTTTCCGCCTTATGCTTAATACCCATCATCATTCCAGACTCCATTATGAAATGCAGTGGTTCAAACAAACCGTAGTAGTAAATGGATGTCCATCTGCTTTGCCCTACTTCCATAGAGGGATAGCGAATAATCAACCGTGTATTGCCACTATCAATTGCATGAAGGTAAAATGACCATCCACCCAGGGAATAACATTCATTGGGTTTGACCAGCGAAATAGTTTGGTAGCCTTGATGCTTGCCATAATAAATGGTATCGCCAGGAACAGGATGTTGCCACTGCCGAACAATAGAATCCGCATTTACCATACTTGCGCCAAACAGATTTTCCAGCCAATGATAGCTGTTGAATCCACCTTTGTTCTGTCCGGTTTGTGCAATCCATGGCCACGCCCTCTCTCGTGGTGCCTGAATGTTGATGGCGCGTGTAGTGACAACCCTATTGGGAGAAATCAAACTATCAGCCGGCATCGCTTTATTGATTTCCTTAAAGGTGGCGCCCCAACTTAAATGCAGCGGGCGGATAAAAATCCAATATATCAATGCGGTAGTAGCATAGAAGAATAACGTGTAGCTTACAAATCGCTTTATGTGTTTCATTTACGTTTTTCTTTCTCTATTGATCTCATGCCTGCTTTTTTGATCACGCAAATGAAGCATGATCAAAATATCCCTTCAATGATTGAAATCATTTTCTCGCATGACTTTTTATAGAAAAAGATTGCTGCTATCACAGTTTCAAATCTCATGACAAGTATCCGTTTCGCATGTGATGTAGGTCACCATTTGAGAAGTTGGGGCAGCTTAGTTTTGGTTGTTCTTATAGTATGATACTCAAGATTGCTATTGCGCTTTTCGTGATTCTTTTATTCGCACTGATATGGGTACTATTTACACCTGTTAAATTGTATCTTGATACTGATACCGGTCAATATGAAGTCAGGCAAAAAGGCACCTTCCATGCTTTGGCCTTCTATGCAAATAGGTTCAATTTGCGTTTGAAAATATTGGGGATCCAAATCAACACTGAGCCTGGTAAGCGAGCACCCAAAGCAAAGCCGAGACAAGCAAAAACCAAGAAGGGCAGTCAAAAATCAATCCGCGCATGGATGACATTCGGTCGGCAGGTGGCCAACGCTTTTTCTTTAAAACAACTTCAGCTCGACATAGACACGGATGACGTGGCACTGAATGCTGAACTCGTTCCCCTGTTTTACTTCGCACAGTATAAAGATCTCCACCTAACAATAAACTTCATCGGGCGATTGTATGCCAGATTGGAAGTGGAGGTGAGGCTATATAAGATACTTTGGGCTTATGTAAAATTATTAACAACAACTAACTAA
>JAIENH010000416.1 GCA_019751475.1 Cyclobacteriaceae bacterium | reverse complement strand
GAAGATTTTGATGTTCTTCAAGAAAGAGGAAGAAGAGGTAATCGAAGAGTGAACAGATTCGTCTACTGGTGAGAAAAACAGGGTAAGATCCATCGTAGCTTATTTGAAATTTTCTCTGACTTTTTTGATTTCGACCTTTAGGCTCGGGATGTCATTTTTTATAATGTTCCAAATACGTTTCGGGATCAATCCAAAATAATTGTGGGTAATTACATCACGCAATCCCGCAATATGTTGCCAAGGCACGTTTGGAAATTTTGAACGAGTTTCTTTCGGAATATTCTTGACTGCTTCTCCAATTATTTCTAATCTTCTAAATACGGCATCCTGCTTTTCCAAGCTGGCTTCAAACTGAGCTTCAGTCAAATTAGATGTGTACTCTTCAATTCGTTGAATCGATTCAATGATGTCATCGACAAATAAAGAAACATCACGTTCAGCCATAAATAGGCACTGGATTACTCAATATGTACTTCTTCAACGCGGGTTTTATGCCTTGATACTCCACCAAGTCAACCTTGCGGCCTAAGACATCTTCCAACTCCAGTTTAATCCCCACAATATCCAGCAGGCTATATGAATCATCCAATTCAATTAAAATGTCGATATCACTTAAAGCCGTGAATGTCTGCGAAGCCATAGACCCAAAAATTGCCGCTTTGGTTACCCCGTGCCGTTTGAGAATGGGTGTTGCTTTTGATTTGATTTCAGCGATGGACATACGGTAAGTAAAATTAAACAAAAAGCCCCTGACAATCGCAGGGGCCTTTCATTGGAAGCCTGTATCGGTTAGCCGCCAAAGTCGTCAAACCGCACATTTTCTTTTGGTATGCCCATGTCATCCAGCATTTTTAAAACGGCCGCATTCATCATAGGCGGGCCGCAGAGGTAGTACTCCACGTCCTCCGGTGACGGATGGGTTTTCAAATAATTATCAAACAAACATTTATGAATAAAGCCAAGATAACCATCCGCCTGACCGTCATCGAGGCTTGTTTTCACTTTCCAGTTGTCATCCGGAAGGGGCTCGGAAAGTCCTATGTAAAATTTGAAATTCGGGAAGTTCTTTTCGATGTCGCGGAAATGCTCCGTATAGAACAATTCTTTCTTTGAGCGTCCACCGTACCAGTAAGAAACTTTGCGGTTGGTCTTTTCGGTGTGGAAAAGGTGGAAGATCTGTGCGCGGAGCGGGGCCATGCCGGCACCGCCTCCGATGTAAATCATTTCACGCTGTGTCTTGTTGATGTGGAATTCCCCGTAAGGGCCGGAGATGGTTACTTTGTCTCCCGGCTTGCGCGAGAAAACATACGAAGAACAAATACCCGGATTGACTTCCATCCACTTATTATTGGCGCGATCCCACGGAGGCGTAGCGATACGAATATTCAACATCACAATATTTCCTTCGGCCGGGTGGTTGGCCATGGAGTAGGCACGGAAGATGGGTTCATCGTTCTTCATCTTCAAACCCCATAACTTGAATTTATCCCAGTCAGACTGAAATACATCTTGCTTGTGACCCAACTCCGGGTGCGGGGTGATGTCCATGTTTTTGAAATCCACCGTGATGGTTGGCACATCTATCTGGATATAACCGCCCGCCTCGAACTTCAATGTTTCGCCTGGAGGAAGTTTTACTACAAACTCTTTAATAAACGTGGACACGTTGTAGTTAGACACTACTTCGCATTCCCACTTTTTAATACCAAAGATTTCTTCCGGTATGCGGATGTTGAGGTCTTGCTTCACCTTCACCTGGCAGCCAAGACGAACATGCTCCTTTTTCTCCTGACGGGTCAAATGTCCCAATTCCGTGGGAAGCACATCACCACCGCCACTCTCTACCACGCACTTGCACATGGCGCAGGTGCCACCGCCTCCGCATGCCGAAGGGAGAAATATCTTCTCGTTGGCGAGAGTCGTTAACAACGAACTGCCGGCCGATACGGTAATCACTTTTTCACCGTTGATGGTGACTTTTACCGGGCCCGACTGCACCAATTGCTTTTGTGCAAACAACAACAGCGCAACCAACAGCAGGATAACCACTGTAAAGGCGATAATGGACGTGGAAATAACAGGTAGCATGAGGATGATCTAATTAAGATCACAAATATATTCAGCCGATGCTGAATACCGGTTTTATACCTTAAAAATTTCCCGCGTGAAAGACCCCGATTGTTTAACCTTTAGGCATAGGTGAGGGCCTCTCTTTGAACAGTCACCAACGGAGACAAAACAGCACCCGGTGCCAGTATCACGTTAATGCCGCTTTTCTGCGACCATTCGCGGATTTTTTCCAGTTTCACCACGCCCTGCCAGTTTTGCTGACCATTGCCCTGAAAGCCACCTTTAAAATTTTCAAAATCGGATACTGTCACCGCATCAGCATCGGTGTAACTCACAATCACCTCCACGGTGGCATCATTTGAAAATGCCAGGCGATTTTCCTGGTGCAATTTTTTGTATTCGTATTGATAATCGTATGTAAGGGCCGAGATATCAGACAGCACGGCTGACCCTGTTGGGTAACTACCGGCACCTTTGCCCACAAACAATTGCTTTTCCGCGAAAGCGCCCTCTACCGTTACGGCATTAAATTCATTGCGCACAGAGCTAAGGGGATGCGTACTCTCCACAAACTGAGGAGCCACCAGGCCATAAATTCTTTCACCTTCTTTAAAAGCACGGGTCACGAGCTTAATGGTGAGGCCGTGGTCTTTCGCATATTTCAAGTCAACGGCTGAGATGCGGTCGATGCCAATGTTGATAATGTTCTCCGGCTTCACAAATACGCCAAAGGCGTGAGCGATGAGAATGGTGAGCTTGAACTTTGGATCAAACGCCTTCACATCCAAACTCGGGTCGCTTTCGGCAAAACCAAGCGCCTGGGCTTGCTGCAATGCCTCGGCATAACTCTTTCGCTCTTCAAATACTTTCGTGAGAATATAATTGGTCGATCCATTAAAAATGCCTTCTACACTTTTGATAAGATCATTGTCATAGTATTCTTCCAGGTTGCGAATGATGGGAATACTGCCACATACAGAACCTTCATACAACACCGGACGTCTGTACTTTTTTTGCAGCGCATAAATTTCTTCCAGGTTCTCAGCCAGCATGCGCTTGTTGGCGGTGACTACGGCCTTTCCGTTTTGCAAGGCAGCCTTCACCAATTCAAATGCCGCGGCCGCATCATCAATAAGCTCCACAACAACGTCAATCTCCGGGTCGTTCAGAATATCTTCCTTACGGAACGTAAAAATATCTTCCCCTAACGGGCGTGGTTTGTTTTTTGTCTTCACGCAAATGCGTTTGACTTCAGCCTTCACCCCCTTGGTTTCGTGCAGCACATGATAGAGCCCCTGCCCAACGCAGCCAAAACCAAATAATCCCAACTTCAAATTTTTCTTCATGCTAAAATGATTGAATGTTTTTGTTGATAAAACGTATGGAGAAATGATTTCAATTGATCAAACTCTACCAGGAAGCCATCGTGGCCGTACAGTGAATGAATAGTCGCGAGTGTCGCACCCGGAATGTGGTCAGTCAGAAACTTCTGTTCGGCCAACGGAAACAACACATCGCTCTCAATACCAATCACCAGTGTTTTTGCTTTCACTTCTCGCAAAGCTTCTTCCATGCTAGCGCGCGAGCGGCCCACGTTGTGACTGTCCATAGCCTTTGACAGAATCCAATACGTGAAGGCATTAAAGCGCCCCGACAACTTTTGCCCCTGGTAGCGCTGATAAGACGAAGCCCGAAAATCATCGAGCCGCTCATCAGACTTTTCGCGCTGCCGCTCTTCAAAACCCTCAAAGCTGCGATACGATAACATGCCGATGGCGCGGGCCGCTTTCAGTCCGTCTGCCCCGGCACGCTCCTGGTTTTCCTTCCATGTCTGGTCGGCTTCGATGGCCATGCGCTGTGCTTCGTTGAAGGCAATGCCCCAGGCCGAATGCCGCGCATTGGTGGCAATCAACACCAAGTGCTCAAACACATCGGGTTGCTGAATCGACCACTCCAAGGCCTGCTGACCACCCAGCGAACTTCCAATGACCGTGTGAATCTTGGTTAGCCCTAAATCCAATCGCAACAAATCAAACGCATGCACCACATCACGATTGGTCACAGATGGAAAATCATGGTAGTATGGTTTCTTCGTTGCCGGATTAATGGACAAGGGACCGGTGGAACCGTAGCATCCTCCCAAAGTGTTCACACAAATGATAAAATAATCCTTGGGGTCATACGGTGTACCCGATTCAAACAACCCGGGCCACCACGAGGTGACATCCGAATTCCCCGTAAGGGCATGAATGACCCACACCACATTGGAGCGGTCTTGATTTAATTGACCCAGCGTGGTGTACTTGAGTTGAAAACCGGAGAGGGTACCTCCGGCTTCCAGCTCAAATGCCTGGTGATAATGAAAGATGTGATCCGATTTGCGCATGTTAGTTTTCTACCAACTCATGTTCGAAAACTTTCTCAAACGCCTGCTGGAAGTCAGCCTTGATGTCGTCTATGTGCTCAATGCCCAGCGACACGCGCAGCAAGTTGGGCAACACACCGGCCGAAATCTGCTCTTCCTCGTTGAGTTGTGAGTGTGTGGTAGCTGATGGCTGAATGATGAGCGTTTTAGCATCACCTACGTTGGCCAGGTGGCTCACCAGCTTCAGGTTGTCAACAATTTTTGTAGCATTCTCTTTGGTGCCTTTCACCGTAAAGGAGAGTACAGCACCAAATCCATTCTTCAGATATTTCTTTGCCAGCGAATGATACGTGCTGGAAGCGAGGCCGGGATAATTTACACTTTCCACATTTGGATGTTGCTCCAGCCATTTTGCCAGCGCCAGCGTATTGTCGCATGAGCGCTGCACGCGCAGCGACAGCGTCTCCAAGCCTTGCAGGAACAAGAATGAGTTAAACGGGCTGAG
>JAIENH010000229.1 GCA_019751475.1 Cyclobacteriaceae bacterium | reverse complement strand
CAACATTGTCTGGTCGGGCTGCTATGATGGCGGACTTGATATATTTGATCTTACTACGCGCCACATGCGCGATGTGAGGGTGTGGCCACAGACCCAGATCGGCAATACACCTGCTAACGCTAGGTATCGTTGGCATTGGAATTTCCCTGTCGTGTTATCAAAGCATGAAAAGGGAAAAGTATGGGTGGGAAGTCAATTTGTGCATGAGACATCCAACGGAGGGCAGAACTGGAAAGAGATCAGCCCTGACCTTACCACCAACGACAAGAGTCATCAACAAAATTCGGGGGGCATGGCATCCGACAATCTTATGACATGGGATGGTTGCACACTATATGCAATGGCTGAGTCGCCTGTGCAGCGCGGTGTGCTTTGGGCCGGCAGTAATGACGGAATGCTGAACGTGACGCAAGACGGTGGCAAAAGTTGGACGAATGTTTCACCCAATATTCCTGGATTGCCCAAGTGGAGTACCATTCGACACATTGATGCTTCAAACTTTAATGCAGGCACATGTTACGTAGCTGTAAATGCTATGCACAATGGGGACTTTGGTGTGTATGCCTACAAGACTACTGACTTTGGGAAAACCTGGTCGCGACTGCCGGTTGATTTGCCGGCTTCCAATTCTAATGTGTTGCACCAGATTATTGAAGACCCGGCCAAGCAAGGCTTGTTATGGATTGGCACAGACAATGGACTTTACTTTTCGCCCAACGATGGCGCCAACTGGGTACGATTGAAAAATAATCTTCCACCGGTGCCGATTTATGGCCTCACCATTCAGAAAAATTTTAGAGACTTAGTGATTGGCACGTATGGTCGCGGTATTTACATACTCGATGATGTTACACCCATTCGAGAATTTTCCCAACAGATACAAAATTCAGAGGCTTATCTTTTCTCTCTGCGGCCAGCGTACCGTTTTCAGAAAAAAGATGCTATCAAGTCAGACGATAGTTTTGTTACCGGACAAAATCCTCCCGATGGTGCCGACATCAACTATTATCTCAAAAGTAAATCCGCAGATAGCGTAGAGTTGAAAGTTTTGAATGCGAAAGGGGAGACAGTGCAAAAGTTGAAAGCCAAAAACAAACCTGGCATCAACCGCGTGTATTGGGACTTGCGCTTACAAAAGTATGAGTTGCCGAAGCTTCGCACGAAGCCGCGTGGCAAAGAGTGGGTGCAGCTTGACTCGACCGGTGCACGCACCATGTTTATCTATGACCTCGATATCGGCCCGGGGCTTACAGCACCGCTGGCGCCACCCGGAGCCTATACCGTAGTGCTGAAGGCGCATGGCAAAGAATTCAGGCAGACCGTTCAAGTAATGAAAGACCCCAGCACGAAGTCCACCGAGGCGGACATACAAAAACAGTTTGCACACGGTGTGAATCTGTTCAATGCCATCAATGCCACGCTTTCGCTAATCGATGATATGGAGAAGACCCGCTCGCGACTGTTGACCATGACGACTGATAAGAAAAATGGAAAAGCCGCGGCAGCTCTTGAGGAAAAGATTTATCAGTTAGAAGGCAAACTTCACGACATTCACCAAACCGGAGCGCGCATGGATATATTTCGCAATGCACCCCAGGTATTGGAGCGGCTGTTGGCTATGGGTAAAGAAGGTATCGTATCCAGTGCAGATGCCCCGCCTACGGATCAGCAGGGAGAAGTCTATGCTATCACCAATCAGCAACTACAGGAAGTGGAGAAGGCCTACAACCTGCTAAAGCAAAATGCAGACTGGAAGAACATGAAGATGAATTAGAATAATTCGTTGCCAATGATAGCTTATACTGGCTGTTGCTTACGCTGAAAGTATTCGTACAGCGTCACGTTCATCAGCAGCAAAGCCATGCCGTAGAATGTATCTTCGAAAGGAATGGTACCCATGCGGAAGCCCATGAATTCCTGTTCGTTGTACCATACCACCGGCTGCTCTAGTCCTGTGCCGGTGAGCACACCGTTCACGATAAAAAAGGGAATGAGAATAAAAGCGAACGCGAAGTAAAACCGGCCCAGGTAGTAGGTCTTCCACACCCAACGATGCAATAGCAGAAGCGCAGCACACACTAGAAAAGCAGAGGCGGTGTACCACTTGTCAAGGTTAATAAAAGCAGTAATCAACAGCCCACCGCAGAGTATATCCGTGAGACGGTTGGTAGCGCGAGGCGAAAGGCGCTCGCGCTTTGATAGAATGTTAATCGAATGATAGGTAAATGCACATGCATAGGGAATACATACAAAGAAGAGCGTCTCTTCAATAGGAAGATTAATAAAAAATACTCCCAGCACATAGTCGGGATTGAATCCCCACACACCCATGCCGGTGAAGTAAACATCCCATGCAATAAAAAAAGCGGCTGGCAGTACAATGGCAGGCCAGAGGTACTTCCATTTTTTGTAGAACTGATTTTGTGGCAGAAACGAAAAGAAAACCGGGAATGCGAGTGAAAGACTGTTAACCAACAGGTAGGTATAGTGCTTGTTCATGCAATACTCTTACTGCGTTGCCTGGCGTTCGGTACGCAACTCCAGGTTGTCTTTGTTGTACTTCTTGGGCGCATACAAAAATCCGAATGCCTCGCAACCTTCTTTGGAGTGCTTCGCGTGATGAATGTAGTGCGCATGGATCATGCGGTTAAGGTAATGGCTCCGTTTTTTGGGTCGCCACTTCAGGCGTTGGTGCACGATAATATCGTGAAACAAGAGATAGAACAACCCGTAGCATAAAATGCCCACCGCCACAGCAAAGAGGTAAGGACTCGGATACACGGTGGTGGAGATAATAAACAATGCGATGGATGGGATACTAAACACTACCGCAAACCAGTCATTTTTCTCGAGCGCATGATCATGCACCGTGTGGTGTGACTTATGCCACGTCCACAAAAAACCATGCATCACATATTTGTGTGTAAACCACGCTACCCCCTCCCAAAATAAAAACGTGCCGATGGCGATGGCGGAGCAGAGGAGAATAGTTGATGTGCTCAAATCGTTCATATAATCAAAAACAGATCGAAACAAGGTAGTTGGCTAAAGTCTTGCGCTACACTAAGCGCAGATTACGACTTATCTGTAAGTTAATTCTTAGTTTCCTTTCGAAAATACTCTTCCAACACCTTAAATCGATGGTCAAAAATACGGTTTACCTCGTTGCCGACAAAAAGCCAATGCGCCAACCGACTGAGAGGCCCTAGCGGAATAGCATAGTTTACCTCATCTGTCATCTCCACACCTCCCGGCACTTCTTTGAAATGATGCTGGTGGTGCCAGAGGGCATAGGGGCCAAAGCGCTGCTCGTCAATAAAGTGTTGAGGCTCCTTCACGTGCGTAATCTCCGTTACCCAATGCACCTTGATGCCTGGCAAGATGCTCACATGGTAGCGGATGATTTGCCCGGCATAGGCTTTTTCTCCTCCTGAGATATAGAGTATCTGAAAACCCATGTGTTCGGGTGTAATCTTTGCCAGGTTTTTAGGTGAGGAAAAAAATGCCCACGCTTCGGATAGACTTATGGGGAGAAACTGCGTGCGCGTGATGTTGTAGATCTTCATGCCCTACAAACAACGAAAATGTAAAAGGGTTATGGGAATAGTGAGACTGAACAGTTCTACTATTAAATCATTCCCCAAATCAAAACCTCACTCCAATCTACAACTTTCCAAAACATCACCGTCAGTAGATAGCCTAAACATATATTTAATTGTCGGCTCGTCAGGCTTTTGGAATGATAGAAATACGTAGTAATGATCCGCTACGTGAATCGATGGATAAATATATAACCTAGGAGCGGTTGCCTTCCCCCAAAAATTGGTTATGGTTATTCCCTTGACGTGGCTATATCCTATGGTCTTTGCGCTTTTTAACGAATGCTTAGTATAACTTTTGATAGTTGATTCCGCTCCTCTCAGACAAATTTTAAACTCACCCAACATTGAATAAGAGTTCTCGGCCTTTCCTTTGAATTCCACAATAGTAACGTCCATGAAATCACTTCTAATAATATCTGAAATGAAGTAATCAAAAATTATCTGCTCATGGTTATTAGATCTCTTGGTAAAACTTGAGAGACTAGCGAGTATCAAGATTAGCTTTACTGAAAGTACTCTTTTCATATGGTTCAGATTTATTACCTAACGAAACGAATAAGCAGGTTGTTGTATCTGACTTGCATAACTTCCCTACACCCAATCACTCTTCACCACAAAATAACCAACTAGCCCACTGACAAGAGCAGAAACAACAGATTGGATACCTCTTTTTGGAATTGTGATCAGAAAAACATTTAAAAGGTATCTTATTAAAGATTCTACTTCAATAGAATTAATGTCTGTATCTGGGGGAAAATCCCTCGCCTTTAGGCGAAGACTTTAGTTTAATAATTTTGTATGAAGCGAACACTAGATGACTCAGCGATTTTCTCCCGAATGATTTTCGAGTCTATGTGCATTGCTTCAGTCGGCTTTAGCCGATACTAAACCCTTCGGCTTTTAGCCGAAGGTAGTTCAGTTATTGATTTTTTTCACCCCATCCTTATCCGCCACTCAGCCGGGTAAAGATTATTGGCGCGGTTGGGCAGTAAATTGACCCAGCCTAACGGCAGGCCATCATATTCTATCAGGCAAAAACCTTTTTGGTCGGTAAGTAAGTTCACATTGTTTTTGCGCAGGTAATCGAGCGCGGTATCAAGATCAACGGAGATAGAATGAAAGTTTTCTTTCTTCAAGGCAAGTGATACGGCCAGCGCATGTTGCGGCACCAATTTATTTTTCGTGATGTCGGCTAGGGCTATGCCGGCTTCCACTACGTGTAGCAAGGGCAGCAAAAGTTCGAGGGCGGGGGCGAGGGTGGCGGGCAATACTTTCACTGTTTGCTGGTGCTGAAAGAAATAAAGTTGTTCAGGTTCATACAGCCAGGTGGTCAGTT
>JAIENH010000526.1 GCA_019751475.1 Cyclobacteriaceae bacterium | reverse complement strand
CGGTTTGCGGCCGGTGAGGTGGCCGAATGGCTGGATTGCGGCAACAAAGACAACATGGTGCAAACCAATCAACGATACCTGGAAATTATCAAAAATTCACCCCTGATTTCGCCTTCGTTGAAAAAAAGCAATGCCACGCTGGTGCCGCCCGTTTTTATTGGCGATAACGTGGTGATTGAAGACTCTACCGTGGGGCCCTACGTGTCCATTGGAGATAATACGGTGATCAAGAATTCAACCATCGAAAATTCCATCATTCAAAAGAATTGTGCGATCACAGGGGCCAAACTGAAAAACTCTATGTTGGGTAATTTCGTTACTTTTGAAAGTTCATCCACCGATGCAAGTGTGGGTGATTATAGCCAAATCAAGTGACCCGAGCGCCCCTTTTAATTGCCCTCACTCTTTTGGTACTGGTCTCCGTGCCGTCAACTGCGCAACGTGATAAGCGCAAACGCACTGCCACTGAAGGCCAGCCAAATGAAATGCGCCTGCGTGAAGCAGAATTTTTCTTTACGGAAGGAGAAAAGTTTTTCATGCTGGAAGATTACACCAAGGCGCTGATCTTTTTTCAACGCGTGGTGGAGCTAAATCCTGATAACCCGACCGTACATTATAAGATAGCGGAGATTCTATCCAAGAGCACGAAAGAAGATGACCTGGAGCGAGCCGGACTAAGCATCGAAAATGCTTTGCGGCTGGAGAAGAAGAACAAGTACTTCTATCTACTGGCATCTAATATTTTTTCAAGTCTTAATAATTTTCAGAAAGCTGCTCAATCATTGGAAACAATGATGAAGGAGATAAAGGGCACGGAAGAATATTTGTTTGAACTGGCCGCCATTTATCAATACGACAAAAAGCCTGAGGATGCCATCAAGGTGTACAACCGGGCCGAGGCGATGATGGGCATTAATGAAGTGTCATCCTTACAAAAGCAAAAAATATTTCTTGAGCTTGGAAAAACAGACGAAGCCATTGCCGAAGGAGAAAAGTTACTGGCAGCCTTCCCCGATGAAGAGCGATACGTCATGGGCTTTGCCGAGACATTGGCTCAAAAGGGTCAGCAGAAAAAAGCCATCGAAGCCATTGAGCGATATGTGGGCACTCACCCACAGGCTGGCCCGATAAAAATTTTATTGGCAGGACTTTACCGCGAAAGCGGACAGGAGAAAAAAGCACAAGGTCTGCTTGTCGCTGCCTTCGCTGATCCTTCCATCGATGTAAGTTCGAAGGTGATTGTATTGAGCACCTACACCACACAGATCAGCCAAAGCAGGGCGCGCAAATTCTCAGACCCTGATCTGGAGAGTTTTGCACTCAAGTTGTTTGATAACTTAAAGAAAAATTATCCCGATGAGCCCAACGTGCACATTGTGGGGGGCGATCTATATCTCAACCTGAAACGCAACCGCGAAGCCGAAAAGGAATACCTCAATGCCATTCAGCGTGGCTCTGCCAGTTTTGAAGCTTGGCAAAACCTGTTGACGCTGGAAGCCGAGAGCAACAAGTTTGATAGCTTGATTTTTCATTCAGAGCAAGGACTCGAAATATTCCCGAACCAGGCCATCTTGTATTACTTCAACGGATACGGACACATTCGCAAAGGACACTACCGCGAAGCTGCCTCTTCGCTGGAGCAGGCTAAAAAACTTTCTTCCGGCAACCCCGCCATGCTCAACGAGGTAAACGGCATGCTAGGCGATGCCTACAATGGCACCAAGGAATACGCCAAGTCAGACAAAGCCTATGATGAGGCACTGGCTTTCAATCCCAACAACGACTACGTACTCAATAACTACAGTTACTACCTGGCCTTGCGGAAAGAAAATCTTGAAAAAGCGGAGCGCATGGCCGCCACTGCCATCAAGAACCAGCCAGAAAATTCTTCCTTTCTCGATACGTATGCCTGGGTGCTCTATCATCGCGGCAAGTACCGTGACGCCCGAAAAGTAATGGAGAAAGCCCTGGCCCTGCCTGACGCTTCATACACTCATTACGAACACTATGGCGACATTTTGTTCCAGTTGGGTGATGTGGACGGGGCCGTTAAGCAATGGGAAAAGGCCCGGTCACTCACCAGCCAGCACGACCAGATTGACAAGAAAATTGCCAACCGCAGGGTGTACTAAAAGCCATCAAACAAGATTATTTTTTTTTACCCGCATGCCTTACCTTTAAGCGTTCATGAGAAAGCTGGCTTTTATCATTTGCGGACTTACTGCCTTTCTGATTTCGTGCAGCAAAAAAGTGGTGCCGGTCATTCCGCCCCCGCCTGCGTCACTCGAAATACAGGAAATTGATTTCGAATACTTTCATGGCAAGGCGCGCATGCTGTTCAGAGATGACAAAAAAGAGCGCGATGTGAAGGCTAACATTCGCATTCGCAAAGACAGTGTGATCTGGATGACCTTCTCGGTAATTGGTGTGCAGGGAGGCAAGGCATTGATCAACAAAGACTCCATCACGATTGTAAGCACGGTGGATAAAGAATATTACGTTTTTAATTACCAGGAGCTTTCGCGAAGGTTCAATTTCGCCATTGACTATAATACCATACAATCAGCAGTGCTGGGAAATTTAATTTCACCGCGTCAGTCAACGGATAAGATCATACCGGGGCCCAGCTTCAATTCATTAGAGCAGCAGCGCAACACGGTAAGCATAAAGAATTACATCAATGCCGCTAGCCGCAAACTGGAAAAAGTAGAGATGAAGGAATCAAACACCAACAACGCCATCACCATCAACTACTCCAACTTCCAGCCAGTCGGTGAAAAGGTGTACCCATTCAACGGGGTGATCAACATTTTTTACAAGACCGTCAGTGGTCTGCTCAATACTACCATCTCACTAGAGTACAACAAAGCCGAGGTGGGCGACAAAGAGTTGAAATTTCCGTTTAACATCCCGCGGAAATATGAACGCAGGTAGGCTATCCATCGCTTGCATTCTGTTTGTTCTTGCGCTACCGTTGGTTGCCCAGCGCAACAAGACTACCCTGCAAAAAGAAAAGCAGCAAAACCTTGACAAGATCAAGGAGACTGAAAAAATCCTTGATCAAACGGCCCAACAAAAGAAAAGCTCCCTGGGTGAGTTGTCAGCCATCACGCAGCGCATCCGCCAGCAGGAGGCGTTAATACTCTCCGTACAGTCGGAAATAGAATTGATGAACCTGGACATTGGTGAGAACAATGAAATTCTCAAAGCACTGCAAGTCGACCTGGCACGTCTCAAGGAAGAATATGGTGCCATGGTATTCTCAGCCCAAAAGACGAGCGGAGGTGTTTCCAAATTAATGTTTCTTTTTTCTGCTTCTACGTTTGATCAGTTGGCTATGCGACTGAAGTACATGGAGCAATACAGCACGGCACGCAAAGAACAAGCTGTAGTGATAAAACGAGTGCAAGAGCAACTGGCTGAGCAAGTATTGATTGTAGAAGGTAAGAAGGATGATAAGAATAAACTGCTGGAAGAAGAGCTTAAGGAAAAAAATAACCTCGATGGATTAAAGAAAAAACAAAACACTATCGTCAAGTCGCTGGAAAAAGAAGAGAAGCGCCTCAAGCAAGATTTAGACGAAACACGCAAAGCCGTAGCCAAACTTGACAAGTTGATAAACGATATCATCCGTGAAGAAATGGAGCGCGCAGCTCGCGAGGCAGCGGCTGCTGCGGCCGCAGCAAAGGCCAAAAACAAATCTTCCAAGGAAACACCCAAGGCTTCACCGGAGGCAGTGTCACTGTCCAATTCGTTTGAAGAGAATAAAAACAAATTTCCATGGCCTGCAGCAGGATTCATTTCACAAAAATTTGGCAGGCAAAATCATCCTGTGTTGAAGGGCATCGTGCTGCAAAACGATGGTATCAACATTCAAACAGCTCAGAATGAAAAAGTCAAAGCGGTTTTTAATGGTGAAGTGCGGGCCGTGGCCTTCTTTCCCACTATCGGAAGCACGATACTGATCAGTCATGGTGAATACTTTACCGTGTACACCGGACTAAAAGACGTCCTCGTAAAAAAAGGGCAAAAGGTTACCACTAACCAGGAAATCGGGCGCCTATTGGTGAACAGCGATGGTATCTCCGAATTGCGCTTTCAAATTCGTAAAAATGCGCTGGCCCTCGACCCGCAAGCCTGGCTGAAAGACTAAAGGTGACCTTTTTAGTCGGAACATTAGATAAACAGCCGAATGCGCCTGAATTCAACGATTATCACCGCAGCGGAATCCACCAACGGTGGAAGAAATTCAAATTTTTCACCTACTTTTGACGTTAGTTAAGGAGTAATAAAATCTTGTATATGAAAGCAGTCTTATTGTTTTTGGGTGGCGTTGGTTTCCAGGAAATCCTGCTGATCGGCATATTCGTATTGGTATTTTTTGGCGCGAAGAAGATCCCCGAGTTTATGAAAGGCCTTGGTAAAGGTGTGCGTGAATTCAAAGATGCGATGAGCGATGTAAAAAAAGAAGTTGAAGAAGGCGGCAAACCTGCAAGCCGCATTGATGACGGCAAGTAAGCCTTGAACTCGCATTCCCGTTTCTCACAAATCCAGAGCAACCTTCGCACTGGACAGACTACTTGTGTAGAACGTGTTCTCTTCCATCTGTCCAACATCCGGCAGCAACAACATCTAAATGCTTTTCTCAGTGTCTATGAGGATGAGGCACTTGTGCGCGCGAAGGAAATCGATAAAAAAATAAAAGAAGGCAAGGCCGGTAAACTGGCCGGCTTGGTTGTCGGGCTAAAGGATGTGCTTTGTTACAAAGACCATCCGCTACAAGCCGGCAGCAAAATTCTTGATGGATTCGTTTCGCAATTCACTGCCACCGCAGTGCAGCGCTTGCTGGATGAAGATGCCATCATCATTGGGCGACAAAACTGCGATGAGTTTGCCATGGGTTCGTCTAACGAAAACTCTG
>JAIENH010000464.1 GCA_019751475.1 Cyclobacteriaceae bacterium | reverse complement strand
CGCCTCCTCCAGCTTGGTCATGAACTTTGACTTCTTGGTAGTGCCGGTGGCACTTTTCTTCTTGTGTTCGTCCATCACCGCTTTGATTTTATCTTCATCTACAAAGCGTTTAATAATGGCTTGCTGTGCAAACGTGACAAGATTGGAAATGAAATAGTAAAAGCTTAGCCCAGCTGAGAATGAATTCAATACGAACATGAATACCACTGGCATTACGTAGCCCATGGACTTCATCGGCCCGGTGACAGAACTGATCTGATTGTTTTGCCACTGAATGACCAGTGTAGAGGCCGTCATCAGTAACACAAACAAACTCACGTGCGATCCATAAAAAGGAATCGTAAAGGGTAAGTTGGCAATAGATTCGTAAGTAGAAAGATCATCTGCCCACAAGAAGGGTTGCTGACGGAGCTCAACAGACACGGGGAAAAAGTAAAACATAGCAAACAAAATCGGCATCTGAAGGAGCAGTGGAATGCAACCACTGAACGGATTGACACCCGCCTGCTGGTAAAGCTTCATTTGATCTTGCTGCGCGGCCGTCATGTTATCACCATGCTTTTCTTTGATTAAGTCTAGCTCAGGTTTAAGTAAGCGCATCTTGGCCATCCCGAGATACGAACTGTAGGAGAGAGGCATCAAGATTAGTTTGATGATGATCACCAGAATCATGATGATCACACCATAGTTGCCGATGAATGTTTCGAGAAAATGAAAAATCGGGAGGATGATGAATTTGTTTACCCAAATCACCGGAGGCCAGCCTAGGTACAGGTTACGCGAAAATCCTTCCGCGATGTCGGGAAGAATTTTGTAATCGTTTGGCCCAAAGAAGTAAGTGAAACTTGCATTGTTGGAGACAACATCCTTCTTGGGAATAAACAATTTTACATTAGCTGTTTTTACTACGGTGGTATCGGCCTGGTTAGCACTAGTGCTCACTTCGCCACCACTAAACGAGCCTGAGGCTATGATTGCACTGGTGAAAAATTTCTGTTTGATGCCTACCCACTTGGTCGCTTCCGCGAAAGCGCTCGTCTCCAAATCAATTGATGCTTCACTTAGATCATCAAATTCTCCTTTGGTGAGGTAGTAGTTGATGGTTGTCTTTGAGCGGCTGTCGTTAAGATCTTTTTCTTGTACTGGTATGAAATCTGTCCAAAGAAAAGTCAGATGATCGCCATTGATGGATTCACTTAATCCGCTAGACTCAATTTTGTATTTAACAACGTATCCTGTAGGCGGTATCGAATAGATGTGTCTGATGGTCTTGCCTTCGGCAATCGCAGATGTGAATGTAACAATCGTTGTGTCATTGGCACCTTTCGTAGTTTCCGTTGAGTAGAACAGTGAGTACAAGTCAATGTCTTTGCCTTCATAGGTTGCATTTAGTCTAAACGAATTGGAGCGTGGCGACACCAACAACAAAGGCTTCTGGTAATATGTCTTGAATTTCCTTAGCTCCAGTTCTTTGATCACACCACCCCGATTTGAGAATGTTACAGCCAAATCGGTGGTCTCAACTTTCGTTGATTTCTCTTCCCCTGATTGCATGTGTGCCAACGGGCCTTGGGCAACGGCTGCTGTGTCAGTTTTTGCTAAAGCGGATTGCGATGTGCTATCAACAGGCGCAGTAGTAGTGATCGGAGCTACAGTTTCTTTTGGTGGTTCGGGAGCAAAAAAATTAAAATACACCAGCAGTAAAACGGCAATCAACGTGAGCCCAATGGCGGAATTACGGTCCATGAAATTTTGAAAAAATTAAGGGTTTAGTTTTTTGTGGTGCACCGAGGCTTCCACAAACTTGACAAACAGCGGGTGAGGGTTGAGTACTGTACTTTTCAGCTCGGGATGAAATTGTACACCGATAAACCACGGGTGGTCTTTCAGTTCTACCACTTCCACCAGGTTGGAATCAGGATTGACACCCACTGCCTTCAATCCGGCATCTTCAATTTGCTCCAGGTATTTGTTGTTGAATTCGTAGCGATGACGATGCCGCTCTTTCACCAGCGATTCGCCATAGATATTGGCAGCCTTCGATCCTTTCTTCAATTTACAATCGTAGGAACCAAGGCGCATAGTGCCTCCTTTGGTGGTGATCTTCTTCTGCTCCTCCATCATATCAATCACAGGATGCTTCGTTTTAGGGTCCAGTTCAGTTGAGCTAGCCGCTAATCCCAAAACATGGCGACTGAACTCTACGACTGCGCATTGCATACCAAGACATATTCCTAAAAAGGGGATTTTATTTTCCCGCACGTAGCGAATGGCTTCAATTTTTCCCTCCAGGCCACGTTCACCAAAACCTGGTGCTACCAGCACCCCGTGTAGGCCACCGAGTATAGTGGCTACGTTCTCTTTTGAAATATCTTCCGAGGAAATCCATTTTAAATTGACCTTGCAATCATTCTGTGCTCCAGCATGTATGAATGCCTCCGCGATGGATTTGTATGCATCAGGGAGTGAAACGTATTTTCCGACCAAGCCGATGTTAACTTCATCTGTTGGGTTTTTCAGTTTCCCCAGAAATGTCTTCCACTGCTCCAGATCGGGTTCGTGCTTGGCAGTGACTTTCAGCTTGGCTAATACACGCTCATCTAATTTCTCTTTTCGCATAAGCAACGGCACATCATAGATGGTGTCCGCATCAATGGCTTCAATCACGGAGTTGAGTTGCACGTTGCAGAAGAGTCCCACCTTCTTGCGTATCTCCATGGGCAGAGGCATTTCCGTGCGGCAGACAAGGATGTCGGGTTGCACACCTTCCTCCAATAGCTTCTTAACCGAATGCTGGGTGGGTTTGGTTTTAA
This sequence comes from Cyclobacteriaceae bacterium, assembly GCA_019751475.1. Taxonomy (GTDB): domain Bacteria; phylum Bacteroidota; class Bacteroidia; order Cytophagales; family Cyclobacteriaceae; genus ELB16-189. Next base: position 2,094 of record JAIENH010000464.1, on the reverse strand, counting down.
GTTCTTTCGCAGCTTTGAGGTAGGGGATGAGCGTGAGATGAATCACCAGCGCGTGGTTTGATCCAAGTTCCCACCGCACCTGCCGCACGGCTTCCACAAATGGAAGCGACTCAATATCACCTACCGATCCACCAATCTCATTAATCACAAAATCAAACTCGCCACTTTCGCCCAATAGGTATATGTTCCGCTTAATCTCATCGGTGATGTGAGGGATTACTTGAACCGTCTTACCGAGAAACTCACCTTTACGTTCTTTGGTAATGACATTATTATAGATGCGGCCAGTTGTAATGTTATTGGCCTGAGAGGTTCGGATGTTCAAAAACCGCTCATAATGACCCAAATCGAGGTCTGTTTCGGCCCCATCGTCCGTCACGTAGCACTCCCCATGTTCATAGGGATTGAGTGTTCCTGGGTCTATATTAATGTAGGGATCGAACTTCTGTATCGTGACCTTAAAGCCCCTGGCCTGTAGCAGCATTCCCAACGAAGCGGAGATGATGCCCTTTCCGAGCGAGGAGGTAACACCACCGGTGACGAAGATATACTTGGCAGAAGGGGTCATAAGGCCTTAAAAATTCGGCTGCAAAGGTAGATTATTTGCCCCTTGGCGGAAGGCCCCCTTTGAAATTATTTCTAATTTGTACTTTTATAGATAAGTTTGACTTTAGCAGCAATAAAAATCTACCGGTTACCGCACAATATGCATCCTGTATATAACTCACAAACACACCTAAGTCCATTCCATGGATAGATTTTTTAAGATTCTTTGTCTTGGAGCAGTAATATTACTTGGTGCTTTTGGTTCTTTCCGAGGTTATAGTCAATGTCCAGGGTTTGATTTACTGAGTGATGGTACTGTTGGAAGTAGTATTTCAACCTCAAGTGGACTATGTGCTCCTCGGACCGTTACATTGACTTATTCTTTTGGTTTGACAGCCCCGGCTCCTCCAGCCGGTCAGTTTGCAGTGTTCTATATATGGAACGATGGGCAGTTGCCATCGTTCACGCAGGTGAACCTTACCCCGGGGTTAACCTCCTATAGCGTAAACGCAAATCGAACCTTTCCTGTAGCCTCTGACTGTGAATACGAAGTTATCATCATCGTAGCAAGAGATGGTTTTACTTGTAATGGATTCACCCAAGTTCAACGGGTAAACTCATGGCGAACCGATGCGTTTAATGGAGGAGTTATCGCACTATCTCCAACTCCTGCAGACTTTTGCCCAGGAATTAATATTTCACAAGTTTTTAATGATGTGTCTAACTGGAATTGCATGCGCAATTCAATCAGTGCAAGCCCCAGTCGGCCAAGTACACCCAATGAACAAGGCCGGTGGCAACAACTTGTTTACAATACTAAAGTTACACCTGGCGCACGAATCCCCAATGTGAGAGTAAACGGAGTGGCTGTTACAGATGCCGCTGGAGCGGATATCATCAACAACTATCAAGATCCACGCGGTGTATTTTTTATGGCTTCTCCGGTGGTTCAAAATGATCCTCGAAGGCGAAATTCATTGACTATTACAGCTACCGGTGGGTATGGTCCCGGGTTCCCGGCAGTGGGTCAGATATTTGAAGTAACCATCCGGAATTGGAGCTTTTGTAATCCTTATGATAATCCTGCGTTAACTGGCCCTCCGGCAGATTTGATAAACGGAGACAGCCCTCCGGTTGAGAGTGTTGCTATTATACGCATCATTACGAATCCCCCTCAATTGTCAGCTGTAAGTGCAACGAACTTATGTTATGGCACTGCGCTCACAAATGCCAACACATTTGCAGTCAGTGGCACCACAGGATCTACCACCGGAATAAACTGGTACAATGGTGATCCTCTAGCCGGAGGTACTCCAGTGGTAAACCCTTTAGGAAGTTCCAGTACTACATTCAGAATGAATCAGTATCCGACTTCAGCACCAGGCTACAATAACGCAGCAAACCCAATTAACACGAGTCGGACAGGAGGGGCAGGGGGCGTGTATGCTTTATGGGCCACACAGGTTTACGGTGGAACAAATGGTTGCGAGAGTCAGGCGGTTCAGATAACCAGAATAGTTCGACCTCAACTCACAGCTCCTGCAGTAC
>JAIENH010000570.1 GCA_019751475.1 Cyclobacteriaceae bacterium | reverse complement strand
GTGTGTTTAATAATAAGATCGTATACAATCAATTTGACTCCGTCATGAATGGCCGCCATCATGAGATAGATGAAGAGTCGCTAAGGCTGGCCAAGATCCTGTCCATTTAAACAATGAAAGAACTTACCGTAGGTATTGATATCGGAGGAACCAACACCAAGTATGGCATTGTTGACCGCGAAGGAAATGTCATTCACCAGGGAAACATTGCCACCACTGACTACGAGGAGTTTCAGGACTTTTTCGATGCGATGGCGGATGCTCTCAGGGAGGCGATTCATTTTCTTCCGTCCGATTCAAAGGTAATCGGTATCGGCATCGGGGCTGCAAACGGGAATTATTACAAAGGCACGATTGAGCGGGCTACCAACTTAAAGTGGAAAGGTGTATTGCCGTTGGCAAAAATGTTCAGCGATGAGTTTGGTGTACCTACTGTGCTGACCAATGATGCTAACGCGGCAGCGGTAGGTGAAATGATTTACGGCAACGCGAAGGGCATGAAAGACTTTGTCATGATCACCTTAGGCACAGGCTTAGGAAGTGGATTTGTGTGTGGCGGTGTTCTGTTGAATGGCCATCATGGCATAGCCGGAGAACTCGGACATACATCTGTAAATCCAACTGGGCGCTACTGCAATTGCGGCAAGCGTGGCTGCCTGGAAACTTACGTCTCTGCTACCGGTATCAAGAGAACAGTTTATAAGCTATTGGCGGATCACTTAGAGCCTAGTGAGCTTCGCGGTATCAGCTTTGAGGACCTCAGCACCAAGTTTATTACAGAAGCCGCCAATCGTGGTGATATTGTAGCAAAAGAAGCATTTGAATACACCGGTCGAATCCTGGGAATGAAACTGGCCGACACCGTAGTCCATACCGACCCAGAAGCAATTTTTCTTTTTGGAGGACTTGCTCAGGCAGGCGATTACATCTTCAAACCCACGCTTTACCACATGGAGCAAAATCTGATGCCGCTCTTCCGCGGCAAAGTGAAGTTGCTTCCCTCTGCCATGCATAATCAAGCCGCCCCCATCTTGGGTGCCAGCAGTTTGGTATGGGATTTCCTGGAAAAAAGTAAGGAGGAAATAGCCTGAGTTAACGCACCGTCCTCACCAGGTTCTCAATCAGTTCATTCACCTGGTGGTGATCATCGTGTGAGGTCAGTCGTTTATATGCGAACAAGGCCTGCACAGCCTCATCAATTTCTTTATTCATGGCGAGCGTAAGTCCCAAGTTAAAATAACTGTTGGGGAAATCCGGCTCTATGCCGATTGACATTTCGTAATGAACTTTCGCCAACGGAAAATTTCCTATTTCAGCGTACAGGTTAGCGAGGTTGTAGTGTGCCTCAAAATGGCGCGGATCGTGCTTGAGGCTTAGAGTAAAATAGTCAATGGCCTTGCTCGTATTTCGCGCTTTTGATTCCAGGATACCCAAATTGCAATAAGCATCGGGCACGCTGTCTCCTTCTTGGATGGCTTTAAGGTAGTGCTCGCGGGAACGAGCATCATCGTGTTCGTCCAGCATCAAAGCCTCCTCAAACGTGCTCAGCTGGTTCATCTTCACCACCTTGCCACCAGCAAATAGATCCAACTGGTTTTGCTTGGGCGGGGGTGCTGCGCGCTTCTTGCGCACCGGCTTGAAGCCGAACTTCTCTGGTGGCTGAACGGGAAACTTAACCACTTTTGCCATGCCGCAAAGATACGGCACGCATAGCCCCTATGCAATCAGCTCGCTTTGCGCTTCAACTTGGTCTCCTTCACTTCTTTTTTCTCCTCCTTGGCAGATGTACCCTTGGCCTTCTCCATCGGCTTCTTGGCCTTCTCGATGCTGGCCTTCAAGGCCGTCATGATGTCGACTACAGGAGTTTCTTCTTCTGCCAGTGTAACGATCTCTTTGCCCTCTATCTTGGCCTGGATCATACTACGCAACGCATCCTGGTAGTGGTCTTTCATCTCGATATCAACAAATTGCTTGCTCATGGAATCCACCAGCATCTTAGCCATTTTGATCTGCTCCTTATCAACTTTCACATCTTCAAGCAATTGTGGCACTTCACTTATTTTTCTCACTTCATTAGGGTAGCGAAGTTTATACAGCAATATTCCATTGTCTTCGGGAGTTAGCAGCACCACTGTTTCGCGGTCGCGTAATACTACCCGGCCTACACCAACCTTACCCGACTCTTTCAAGGTCTTTGTAAGCAAGGCATATGTCTTGGCAGCAATATCCCCGTCAGGGCCAATGAAGTAAGGTGCATCAAACAAGGTAGGGTGCACTTCTGTGGATTTAACGAAGCCCTCAATATCAATCACCCGGGTGCTCTTCAGTTTCACTTTCGTGAAATCTTCATCGTTGACGATGACGAATTGCCCCGGCTCGTACTGATAGCCTTTCACGATGTCTTCCGCCCGTAGCGTCTGGCCCGTCACCTTATCCTTCTTCTCATAGCTTACCGGGTTATGGCCCTCCTTTGAGAGAAGATTAAAGCTAATGGTCTGGCCAGAGTCAATGGCATTGTACACGCGAATAGGGATGGTCACCAACGAAAAGCGGATGTGTCCTTTCCAGATAGCTCTCATAAAAATTGAGTTAGATTAAAAAATTAGAACTATGGTGCTAAAGTATTGATAATGAACAATTTTTCAAAATTCATTACTATGCTGGCGATAAATGGCTTATTGTGCGTCTTTTACGCAACGAAACCCAACCGTAGCATTTCGCTCAAAACCCTGCGATACACGAAGCAGAAACTGCCGGTAGTGAAGCTCCCGTGGTCCACCCTGCACATACCACCAGCTTGACGATGGCTTAAAATAGCTGCCCCCTTTCATCATGACGTAGCGGTAACTTCCACTTTCATACACGTCATTCGTCAGTTGCCAGACGCAGCCTACCAAGTCTTGCAAGCCCAGGGGATTAGCACCCTTTGGGTATTTTCCTACGGCATAAGTCTTTCCATCACCGAGATTACAATTTTTGGGATCGATTCCCTCAATGGCAGACACAGTCAAAGTCTCCGTAACATACTGAAGCTTTCGTTTGACTGGCTTCAACTGTTTCCACGGCCATTCATTTTGCTTATCGGTTTGTGCAGCATACTGCCATTCGATTTCAGTAGGTAATCGTTTACCGGCCCACCGCGCATAAGCGGTCGCATCCTCGTAAGAAATGTACACCACGGGGAACCTCTCCTCTCCTGTTTGAATTTTGCTACTCTTCCAATGCTTTAAAAAATTGGCGGTATCAACAGGACGATAATTAGAAGCGTCAAGAAATTTCTTAAAGTCCTGATTCGTGACAGGAAAGCGATCCACAAAAAAGGGACCTACTTCAAATGTTTCATTCTGGTTTTGATCTGGGTAAGGAATGAATGCATCGCCATGCGTAGTCTTAAATAGAAACTTTCCTTTAGGCACCTTCACCATGTCTGGTGAAGTTTGATTCGTGGGTGATGTCCTCCTTACTTCAGAAATAAGCCTGGCCTTACCGGGAATGATAGTCTCGATTCTTTCGTCCAGCAGCAAACCACCTTTGAATGCTTGAATGATAATCGGGCCCTCGTATCTGCCAAAACGTTGTTGAATATTTACTTCGTGATTACCTGCCGTCAAGATCAACGGTTGCTTTTCATAGTCCGGTGCGCCTGCCCACACGCGCACCTCATCTCCTTGTGGAGAAGAAATGAAAAGTCGATTCCTCGAAAGGGATGTCTTCAATAATGCAGGAAATTCCGCTACGCAAGAAACGGTACCCTCATTGTTGGTCCCCAAAAAGCGCTTATCAAACGACTCCAGCACTGGTGCTGCAAATGATTTTCCTCCCTGTTGGATCAGCGAAAGTTCTTGATGGTGCCAGAGATCAATCCAATGAAAGCCTTCGCGAGGAGTTACTTCAAACAATGGCCCTGTAAAACCTTCTGGTTTCAAACTAAAGATGGTGTACAAAGTCTTGCCAGGCGCGGGCCATTGATTGACCCAAACACTATCACGCAGAGTATAAATGAGTGGAGTAAATTCTTTGGCTGTGAAGTTTTCACTCTCACGCAATATCCGCGATGTACGGCCCAGATATTTATACTGCTGCTCTTCCCACTCCGGGTGGCCGGGAGGAAATTGATTGATCTCTGTGCCATATCCATTAAAGAATGCTACAGCATACTCTCGTTGAATCGGCTCCTTGTAAACTTCCGCCACTCGGAAAATCGAGAAGTCAGGTTGAATCAGTTTGTTCAAGTTGAGCATGGGAGGATAATACAAAGCATTGTGTACGCGACCTGATACAATGCCTGGCATATCCTTCGGCACTGCCATACCTTCGCTGTACATGATCACACCCGGTCGCACGTTGTCGGCTGCGCGTTGCAGCTCCAGTGACGATTCACCCTTGGTATCCAGCACAACACCATCGGCTGAAGTCTGCTTGATGAGGTCTGCCAGACCTTGAAGATGGCCTTCGCTTCGGGTGCTTTCATCCCAAGGGTTATAAGCTATGAAAAATCGTGTGCCGTGCTTGCGCAATGTATCTGCCAGCGTTCGCAAGGTTTTTAATCCACCCGGCAGATCGCGATACATGTCAAATTGATTTCGTTGATCAAGCCCCAGCGTGGGCCACGTTGGCCAAAGACAAATCACGTCATCTCCACCGTACAGTCTTTTTCCTCGCTTGACAAAGTTTGTCCACCTGAACTGACCGGTTGAAGCATCATAGTAATCCTTATCCCACGCCATCATCAAGTGCATGACGTAAGTATTCTTTATCCATGCCAAGTCTTTGCGTTTGTAGAGAGATTCATCAAAGGCAGTGAGATCGTACAACTTCTTCTCCTGAAAGCATTTGCGAAGGCCTTCCTGCCATTCTCCTGAAAACACGTCTGCATAAAAAGAATAACTCACCGA
>JAIENH010000628.1 GCA_019751475.1 Cyclobacteriaceae bacterium | reverse complement strand
TTTGTGTATTTTGATCAGGCGCTGTTGAATATGTTGGGGTTGCCGTTCATCTATGGAAATCCTAAAACTGCATTGAACCAGCCAGGAGCCATTGTTATCACCAAAAGCAAAGCCGATAAATACTTTCCTAACCTTGACCCGGTCGGCAAGTTGCTTATTGTCAGTAATCGCACTGATAAACCCTACACCATTGGGGGTGTTATTGAAGACTTTAGAAGCAACTCGCACATTCAGTTCGATTTTTTAATCGGCACCGAAGGTCTGGAATTCTGGAATGGGGAACAGAAGAACTGGGAAGCGAGCAACTATGCTACTTATATAGAAGTGCAGAAGGGTGTAGATGTTGCTGCACTCGAAGCAAAAATTTCGAAGGGGATTATTGAGAAGTATTTGATTCCTGGCATGTTGAAAGACGGAATGCCTCAGGCTGAGATTGATAAAATCTTTAAGGAGAAAAATGCGCACCTAGAGCTACAGCCCCTTCAAAAAGTTCACCTCTACTCCAGCGACATTGATGATAGTCTTGTACACGGAGATATCAGGATTGTCTGGCTTTTTGGTGGTATCGCGTTGTTTGTGCTACTCATTGCTGTTATCAATTTTGTAAATCTCTCTACCGCTAAATCGGCCAACCGCGCCAAAGAAATTGGGTTAAGAAAAACTGTTGGTTCATTGCGGTCTAATATTGTCAGTCAGTTTTTGCATGAGTCAGTCTTGTTTAGCATGATCTCGTTTATTGTCGGTATCGCATTGGCCGGCATGTTATTGCCATACTTCAATTTTATATCAGGCAAATCCATATCATTTCCTTGGATGACCTTCTGGTTTTTACCTTCTATAGTTGCATTGGCCGTTATGATTGGCCTCCTCGCAGGCCTTTATCCTGCCGTATATCTCTCAGCCTTTAAGCCCATACAAGTATTGAAAGGAAACTTGACACGTGGCGCTAAAAGTTCACCTTTACGTAGCACGCTGGTGGTATTTCAATTCACCACCTCCATTATTCTGATTATTGGCACCGTGGTGATCTATCGCCAAATGAATTTTATTCTTAATAAGAAAGTCGGCTACGACAAAGAACAAGTAATATTACTGCAAGGCACCAATACATTAGGTAAGCAGGTCGTTTCTTTTGCGGATGAACTTCGTGCTTTACCGCAGGTAGTAGCAGTAAGCACAGCCGATTATTTACCGGTACGAGGATCGAAACGCAATGGAAATAGTTTTTGGAATGAAGGGCGCGAAGATATTGACCCAGGTGTGAGCAGCCAGTTTTGGAGAATCGACCCCTACTATATAAATACACTTGGGATTAAACTTGCTGAAGGTCGAAACTTCAGTCGCGAGTTAGCATCAGATTCCAGTGCAATTATCATTAACAAGGAAATGGCTGGTAAATTGGGAGGGAATATGCTCGGCAAAAGAATTTATAATTATGCCGGTCTTTGGACTGTTGTGGGCATTGTAGAAGATTTTCACTTTGAATCGTTGCGTGAAGATATTCAACCATTGGGAATGGTGTTGGGGCGAGAGACCTCGGTGTTAGCGGTTAAACTTCAACCGGGCAGCATGAGTGAAAGTATTGCGTTACTTACTCAGGTGTGGAAGAAATTTGCTCCACAACAACCCATTCGCTACAGTTTTTTAGACGAGCGTTACGCTGCCATGTATGCCGATGTGCAGCGCATGGGCCGCATCTTTACTTCGTTTGCCATACTTGCCATTGTAGTGTCTTGCCTCGGGCTTTTTGCCTTGTCCGCATTTATGATTGAGCAGCGTACCAAAGAAATCGGCATTCGGTTGGTGATGGGCGCTTCGTTAAAAAATATTTTCAACCTGCTCACATTTGATTTTATCAAGCTGGTCATCGTTTCTATTGTCATGGCCGTTCCGCTGGCTTGGTATGCCATGCAGCAATGGCTTCAAGATTTTGCCTATCGCATTGATATCACTTGGCAGGTTTTTGCTGTGGCAGGATTGGTTGCTTTGCTAATTGCACTGTTTACCATTAGCTATCAATCGGTACGGGCGGGGTTGGTTAATCCTGTGAATAGTTTGCGGTCAGAATAAGAGGTTTGGCAGTATCCAAGCCTGCCAATTGAATGAATTTCCATTGAAGGAGAATTTTTTTATGATTTACGTAACAAAAGTGAAACTAATCTATTACATTCACGTTTGTTAAGTAAATAATCTAAGGCGTCTGACACTTTAGAAGTGTCCTGACGCCTATTACAACTAAGTAAAAATTGTATGACACAACAATCCCTTGGTGAGTTTGAAGAGCTCGTACTACTAATGGTAGCTGCGCTGCACGATGAAGCGTATGGTGTGGCCATCCTGGAAGGCTTGGAAGAAAAGCTCAAAAAGAAAGTAAACATCAGTGCTGTGCATGTGGCTCTCAAGCGCATTGAAGACAAAGGTTTTGTTAAGTCACGCTTTGGTGGCATTACCGAAGACCGTGGTGGCAGGCGGAAGAAGTTTTATGTGATCACTGCGCTGGGCAAAAAAATGCTGGATAATCAGTACGCACTCCGCACCAGTATCTATCAACAGATTCCTAAAATTTCTTTTGGATAGATATATCAGTTGGCAGTAGGCAGGCACCAGTAGGCAAGGTTGCCAACTGCGTACTGCCGATTGCCTACTAAAGCAAATTGACCTTTGAAAAACAAAAGTAATCAGCCACCAAAAGCCTTTTTGAAGTTCCTCCGCTGGTTTTGCCGCGTAGATTACCTCGAAGAGATTGAGGGTGACTTGACGGAGGTTTTTATCAAGCAAGCCGAAAGCCATCCGCGCCAAGCGAAATGGAAGTTTGCGTGGAGTGTGATCAAGTATTTCAGGCCCATGTTTATGAAGTCGTTTAGAAATTCGTATCAACCTAATTCTTATAGTATGCTGAAGAATTACTTAAAAATCGCCTGGAGGAATTTGTTAAGAAACAAAGCTTCTTCCTTGATTAAAATCTCCAGTCTCTCGATTGGTATGATCTGCTTTGCCATCATTTCATTGTTTGTGTATCACGAGTTAAGTTATGATCGTTTTCATGAAAATCCAGAACAGATTTATAGAGTTGTAAAGGACTTTGTAAACGATGATGGCAGTACAGTGCCCGATGCCACCACGCCACCCGCGATGGCGCCAGCACTTTGGAGCGAATTGCCTGAGGTAGCAAGCGCCACTCGGGTATTTCCAGGTTGGGGGCGGAAGTATCTATTGCAAGTTGCCGATAACCGGCAATACGAGGAAGCTCTGATTCGTATTGACAGCAGCTTCTTTAACGTGTTCTCATTTCCATTCATAAAAGGGGATAGCAAAAGCTCGCTTTCGAGCCCTGACTTTATTCTCCTTACGGAATCAGCCGCTAAACGTTATTTCAACGATCAAGATCCAATGGGTAAAGCAATCAAGATTGACCTGGGGCCAAATGGTAAAGATTTTTTCGTTACTGGTATTTTAAAGGACGTTCCTGAAAACTCTCATTTCAGATTTGATTTTCTCATCTCAGTACGATCCTTTGGATACAATGGACTCGATACAGATTGGGATTGGTACAACTTTTATACCTATACCCGGTTGAAAAAGGACACAGAGCCTTCATTGTTCATTCAAAAACTACAGCCATTATTTAATCGCCATAATCCAGAAAGTAAAAACAGATATTACGCTCAAGCCATAACAGACATTCACCTGAAATCGAAACTCAAGTGGGAGCTACAGACGAATGGTGATGAATCTTATGTGAGAATTTTATCTACGATTGCGCTATTCGTAATTGTGTTGGCAGTGATAAATTATGTTAATCTGGTTACAGCGCAATCTGCAAAAAGAGCAAAAGAGGTTGGTATTCGAAAAGTTTCCGGTGCGCTCAGTGGTTTGCTGATCCGTCAATTTCTTTTGGAGTCAGTAATTCTGGCGCTCGCATCTACTTTTGTTTCGATTGTTCTGGCGGAGGTCATGCTTCCGTTTATGAGCGAATTGTTTGATACCCAACTAAGTTTTTTCGATACTCAAAATCAACCCGTGCTCTTGATGCTGGCAAGTATCGGTTTGCTCACAGGACTTCTGGCGGGGATTTATCCAGCAATGTACCTCTCGTCTTTCAACCCTGTGAATATTCTAAAAGGAACTCTGTCACAAGGCTCGAAGGGCGACTTCCTTCGCAAAGGATTGGTCACTTTCCAGTTTGTAATATCCACCTGTTTGATTATCGGAGCTATGGTGATTTCGAGGCAAATTGATTTTCTACGCTCTAAGAATATTGGTTTTGAAAAAGAAAATATCTTGATTATTAACAACACAGGAGGATTGCAAAATAAGCAGGCGATTTTAGATGAATTGAAAAAAGTAAACGGAGTGGTTAACGCAGGAGGAGCTGATGGAGTGCTGGGAGGTCAGAATTGGACAAATGGTATTCAAACCCCTGAAAGACAAAATTCTGTATTGCTCAATTTCTTGTGTACAGATCACGATTTCCTAGACGTATTGGGTGTCAATTTCAAAGAAGGTCGAAATTTTTCACAAAGCTACGCTACCGATAGTTCATCCATCATTATAAATGAAACGACAGTAAAGCAGCTCGGACTTAAAGAACCTCTCCTTGGGTCGCGCTTGTTGTGGGGCAATGATAACCAGGGGAATCCCGTGTATGCTTCTATCATTGGAGTAATCAAAGACTTTCACTTTACTTCATTTCATGATCCAATTAAGCCCTTCGGATTTGTATTGAATGAACCGCGCGTCAATACTTTTTTTGTGAAAGTAAAAAATAGCGATTTGCCTTCAACACTGGCTTCCATCAAAGCAGTGTGGGAGAAGAATGTTCAGGCCCGGCCCTTTGAATATAGTTTTCAAGATGAGCAAGTGGCAAAACTTTACAGCAATGAAAGGAAGTTTC
>JAIENH010000300.1 GCA_019751475.1 Cyclobacteriaceae bacterium | reverse complement strand
GAAGCCGCACCGGATAAATATCAATCTTATATGCGGTCTATCATGCGCTCAACGGCCGAGGAAAATGGCCGCGACCCGCGCATCGCGGAAGGTATGGTCGATCAAAACATTGTCATTGATAGCGTTAAGCAGGCGGGCAAAGTCATCACCTTCACAACTTCCGAGGCAATTGAAAACGGCTATTGCGAAGGCAAGGTAGATTCCATTGAAGAAATTCTGAAGAAAAACAATGTCACCAACTACGAGATTGAAATCTTTCGCCTTGGTAACACAGAAAAAATCATCTCCATCTTCCTCAACGCGTTCATCAGCGGCATTCTCATCTTAATCATCATTGGCGGTATTTACTTTGAACTGCAAACACCCGGTGTTGGCTTTCCATTGCTGTACTGGAAAAATCACAAGGCTGAAAGCGTCTGCGTTGGAAGTTGCGGAATCGCTGGAGCAACTGCGTTGGTTGGAAAACGGCTTCACCATTCGCACCATTGAAACGAATCGTGAATCATTCGGCATTAATACCCAAGCCGATGTACCGCGTGCTTTGGAAATATTAATGACTGATGTTACGCAAGACGATCAAATTCAACTAAAATAGTTGTGAAATCTTTGTGATTTTGTGTCCTTGTGGCTTAAAATCAAAGGCCACTAAGGCACGAAGTCACTAAGAAATCACCGGATGCGTAACATCAGTTAATGAAACAATCCTAGCTAAGTTTATGAACTCACCTTCTGTGCCTCACTCTCGCCAGCTTTCACTGGGTTACTTTGAAAACTGCGTCACACACAACGAAATTAAGGGAAAACAGGTTTATGACTTGTCGGCCGGTAGTGGTTACATCATCAATCTTTTTCTTCAACAAGGTGCCCAAGTGCACCCTTATGATTTGTTTCCGGGTCAAAACAGGTTTTGCCCGGTTCCTTGCAAATCAATCGATCTGCAACAAAAATTCCCGATCGAAAGCGAGGCCGCGGAAATCGTCATCTGTTCAGAAACGATTGGATGCCTGCCCGATCAAAACTTCTTTTTCGAAGAAGTGAGTAGAATTCTAAAGCCGGGCGGGCGACTGTTACTCACCTTGCCAAATACGTCTTCACTGCGCAGCCGCTTTTCCCAGTTTCTGGGCGAAAGTGAACATTACAGCATTGCGCTGCCAAACGAACACACGGCATATGTTCTGTGGAACGAGACTGACAAAGGCTATTTCAGGGAGATTTTCATAAGCGGCATATTAAGATTACGAGCCCTGGCCGCCTTGCACGGCTTGAAAATCGACCAGGTCGTCCCAACGCGGTACAGTTCCACTTCCTACCTGCTCATGTTTACCTACCCCTTGATCTATTACTTTGCGCGCAAGAATTATCGAAGAGAGTTGCGTGCTCACCCGGAGCAAGCTGAAACGCTACAGGAGATTTTTGAGCTGACAACCTCCACGCAAGTGCTGCTGAGCAAGCATTTGATTATTGAATTTATCAAGAAATAGAACTGACGACATAGCGTCTTTGCGCCCTTGCGAGAAACAAAGAAATCTTAGAATCTTTCACGCAAAGACGCTAAGGCGCAAATGAATTTCAATAATCGTCACTTCACCTTCACCATCTTCAATTTCTCTACTGCAAAGCGTTCCATCTCGCGCTCCACAGCTTCAATATCTTTAGAAACAAGGTAAGAGCCAATGACGTGCGCACCAGCATTGGGTATGGCTACAGCTTCTTTGAGCGAATCGGGTGTGCCAAGTTGCTTGTTCATCTCCAGCATGGCCGATACTTTTACAGTTGGATCTTGCTCAGTTTCGCTCTTGTAATAATACAACGCCAGGGATGGGCATTTCACTTGCTGAAGAGTCTTCTCTGTCATGCTAGTCTCTACCATTTCTTGTAGTTGCACAATCGGCTCAAGCCGGTACTTGTCGTGCCGAATCGTAGGGAATTTGTTGGTAATTGCTGCCAAACACAAGGCGGGCAACTTGCAGCCCCCATGGATTATTGAGCATCCGGGCGTTACCATCGTTGATCGCAATGTTGGGTGACATATTGATAAGCGCAAAAACATCTTGTGGATACGTGGCTGCCAGGATCAGCGCCATCGTACCTCCGGTAGAGGTGCTCATGACAATTACTTTTTCACCCAGCGCCTTTCCGATGGCCAATGCCTCCTTGCTGCTTTGCCACCACCGGTCGGGCGTGAAATACAAAAGTTGCTCGGTGGTATCAATGCCATGATCCGCCATGCGGGCGAGGTAGAGATTGGCGCCAAAGGTTTTGGCAAACTGCTCATGAATAGGATCGCCTTCTTCCTGGCTGGCTGAAAAAACATGCAGGTACACTACGCTGTATTCCGTTTTCTTTTTGGTTGAGTCGGCCCACACGATGCGCGCTTCGTTATCAGGTTTGATGGTATGCTTCGCCTCATTGTCGGCTACATATTTCTCAAGATCAGCTGCTTGCTGCGGCACGGAAGGCATGTCGTTGTTCCAAACAGGCCGGTCGGGCTCAGGGCCCAAAAAATAAATGCCGGCTAAAAGCAGAATGGGGAACGTGATGAGAATCGCTCTTCTTGACATAATCTGATTTTTTTATGAAAGATAGCTCTGCGGTATGATTTTAACCATTTTTCCCGCGGATTCCGGGGATTTAAAGCCACGCTAATTTCGCAGAGAAATTAAACTTGTTGCAAAGACCGCCAATAAAAAAAACCGCCCCGTGTAGCCAGGGCGGTTTCAGTTTAAAAATACAGTTTGATCAGCAGTGGGAAAAAAATTTCATCACCACTATTCACACTGATCGAAAAGAAGGCACTCCGGCACCGGCAAAAAATATTTACAACCAACAACCACTACGAATGGAGTAAATAACCAGTCGTGCCGGATGTGCCATTTCTTTAATTCAAAATTTCAAATTCAAGATTGAAAATTCGCTACCTCAATCTTGAATGTTAAATTTTGAATCTTGAATTCTAATCCACATTGTCATGCAAAAACTTATTGTTGCCCAACAAGTTGTTGTCATCATTTAAGTTATACTTCGAAATGAATCGCTCGGATGAGTGCGGAGTGTTTTCCATCTTCACACCTCTTCGCAGGTAGGCGGGCAGTGTCCACTTTTCGTTAAACTCTTCCTTGCTCATCTCCTGCCTGCGCGATCCTTTGAGTCGCTCTCTGCGCTCACGGGCCTGTTGCTCCAGGCGTTGCTTGGTCATGCGTACTTCCATCATACCATCTTCGTTGATTACCTGGTCGGCCGCAATCTCTTTGCCGATATCAAACTCATCGTCATTCTTTACGCGCGCGATGTCTTCTTCTTCCTCATCCTCCTCGATGTGCCTGGCCACTACATCCTCCTGGTCAAACAACGTCCACGTGCGTTGACGCTCTTCTACGGGCGGCTCTTCTTTCTTTGGTTTCTCCGGTTGCTTGGGCAACGTTGGTTTTTCTTCCTGCTTTTTTAACACGGGCACCATTTCCTCTTCGGGTTGTGGCTCTGGTTCAGGCTGCTTGATGTCTTCAAAGTCAAAGAAAGGCTCGTCTTTCACCGGCTCAGAAAAATTCACTTCATCAGCAATGCGCAACTCCAACTCGTAATCGCGCTCGTTCACCGAGTTGTCAATGATGGTCGGTGTGATCAAATCACTTTTCTCCAAATCCACTACGCGTTTCTCCTGTGCTCTTTTCGCAGTTGCCCTACCCTCGCTGGCAAACCCGGTGGCAATCACCGTTACGCGGATGCAATTACCGAGAGCCGCATCCACTCCATGACCAAAAATCACTTCGCACTCATCACCGGCCTGCTCCTGTATGTACTCCGTAATTTGACTCAACTCATCCATCTGAAGCTCGGCCTCTTCACCGGAAATGATCGACAACAAGATGCGCTTGGCACCCATGATGTCTTTGTTATCCAACAACGGAGATGCCAGTGCCTGTTGCGCTGCGCGTATAGCGCGATCTTCTCCACTGGTCTCGGCAGATCCCATCACGGCCGCACCGGCATTCAGCATCACCGTGCGAACATCCTGGAAGTCAACATTCACATATCCCGCCAAGGTGATGATCTCCGCAATACCTTTTGCAGCGGTAGTCAATATACCATCGGCCTCTCCAAAAGCCTGGCTGATGGATAAGTTGCCGAACATCTGGCGAAGCTGATCGTTGAGAATCGCCAGCACTGTGTCGCAACTGTTGCGCATGGCCGCGAGGCCTGCTTCTGCCTGCGCGATTTTCTTTCGCCCTTCAAAACCAAACGGCATTGTTACAATACCCACGGTGAGAATATCCATCTCTTTGGCAATCTTGGCGATGACGGGAGCCGCACCCGTGCCGGTGCCTCCACCCATGCCAGCTGTGACAAACACCATCTTGGTGCCGGTAAGCCACTCGCGGATTTGCTCTTTGCTTTCCATCGCGGCTGCGCGACCTACCTCGGGATTGGCTCCGCAGCCAAGTCCTTCCGTAAGGTTGGTACCAATCTGCAACTTGCCTGGCACCGGACTACTGTTCAGCGCCTGCAAGTCGGTGTTGCACACGATGAACTCAACATCCTTGATGCCGAGCCGGTACATGTGGTTCACCGCATTGCTGCCGCCACCACCCACACCGATCACCTTGATAATCGATTTATGTTGTCGCGGCAGATCGAATTTGTATGTTGCTCCTGATTGAAACATAGCTGTAGTATTTAGTAGTGGTTAGTATTCGTTTTTTCCATCCAGGTCATCGATGAGAAGACCTTTGGTTTTGTTGAGAATGCTGCTGAAGAAATCTCCGGCCGGACGTGACTTTTTTACTTTCACCGGCATGCGACTCTCCTTTGCTTCGCGGTAGCGCTCTTCGCGTTCGTCCAGTGAACGGAAGCCCGCGAGTACCAGGCCCACGGCCGTGGCATACATG
>JAIENH010000445.1 GCA_019751475.1 Cyclobacteriaceae bacterium | reverse complement strand
CGGTGAACAAAAACGAGTTTGAATCGAAGTGTGTGCACTCCTCGGAGCGAGAGAAGCGGGCAGCCGATGCCGAGCGCGCCTCCATCAAGTACAAGCAAGTGGAGTTCATGAGCCTGGCTGAAAATAAGTTGTACAATGGTATCATCACGGGTGTGACGGATTTTGGAATTTTTGTGGAGATCATCGAGACCAAGTGCGAAGGCATGGTGCGACTGGCGGACATGAAAGATGATTTTTATGAATTTGAAGAGAAAAATTACCGGGTGATAGGCCGAAGAAGAAAGAAGATCTACCGCCTGGGCGACACGGTGGCTGTGCGCGTAAAGAAAACAGACATTGACAGGCGCACCATGGACCTTTCTTTTGAACAAGATATCACCGGAGTGGAAGAAGAATTTTCTAACCGAAAGAAGAGAAGACAATGACAGAGCAGTATCTGCCGTGGCTGGAAGCGGAGATCAGGAAACAAAAATTTGGCGACAGCCCGCAGTCGCTGTACGAGCCGATTCGTTACATCATGTCGCTGGGAGGCAAGCGCCTACGGCCGCTGCTTACGCTTATGGCTTATGCCATGTATGAGAAAGATGCAAAGAAAATTGTAAAGTATGCTGCCACGGTGGAGGCATTTCACAACTTCACCCTCATGCACGATGACATCATGGACAAAGCGCCCCTGCGCAGGGGCAAAGTGACTGTACATGAAAAGTGGAATGTAAACACCGCCATCCTGTCGGGCGATGTGATGCTGGTGCGCGTGTACGATCAGTTCCTGGATTTGGAAGGCAATCTGCTGAAGAAAGTGCTCACCCTGTTCAATGCGTGTGCGGCTGGCGTGTGCGAGGGCCAGCAGTGGGATATGGAGTTTGAATCAAAGAAAACCGTGACGCAGGAGCAGTACATTGACATGGTGCGGCTGAAGACGGCTGTGCTGCTCGGCTTCAGTTTGGAATTGGGTGCGCTGCTGGCCGGTGCACCGGAAGCGGATCAAAAAATTCTGCGCGCATTTGGTGTCAACATCGGTATCGGCTTTCAGTTGATGGATGATTTGCTCGATGTTTACGCTGACAAGAAAAAATTTGGGAAGCAAGTGGGTGGTGACATTCTGGCCAACAAGAAAACTTTTTTATTGATCAATGCTTTGGGACTGGCGAAAGGCCGCAATAAAACAGAACTGCAGCATTGGCTTGCCGCCAAAAAGTTTTCTCCCGCCAAAAAAGTAGCAGCCGTCACAGCTCTCTACGATGCGTTGGGTGTGCGCACCCTCACCGAGCAACGCATTCAATACTTTTTTGAAAAAGGATTTTCAGGCTTGTCTGAGCTTTCGGTATCTGCGGCCACAGGGCCGCTCATATCGTTCACCCGCGACTTGATGGGGAGGAAGAAGTAAGTTGCCTGACCAGTACAGATTTTCATTTCAAATGAAAATCTGTACCAAAATATATTGTTTTGACTCAAATTCTAGCTCATTCACTCTTCAGACTATTTACTGGGTTAACTACTGCTGCCCTGATTATCTGGAAGCTAACTGTAACGACTGTAACCAGCAACAACGTTATCCCCGTAAATACAAATACCTGCCAACCAATATCAATGCGATAGGCAAAATTGGAAAGCAGTTTATTCATGAGGTAGTAGGCCAATGGAGAAGCTAATCCAAAGGCAATAGCCACGATTACAAGAAAATCTTTGGATAGAAGCATAACAATGGCGTTGATGGATGCGCCTAATACTTTACGGATGCCGATTTCTTTAGCACGCTGCTGTGCCGCTAAAGCCACCAAGCCCCAAAGCCCTAGGCAGGAAATTAAAATAGCGAGGGAAGCAAAGATCTTGAAAAGTGTATATAGCTTCATTTCCGTTTTGTAAAAGGTATCGATTTGGTTATCCAAAAATTTGATTTCAAATACACCCTCAGGAAAACTTTTTTTCCAGGCTAATTCAATGGCGACCACTGTTTGAGTGAGGTTGTTGCCTTTTTCAATTTTAATATTCGCTTGCGTGTAAACAGTTGGGTCTTGAGAGATGAGTGTTGATGATATATCATAGTTCAATGACTCTGTATTAAAATCTTCCACCACCCCGACAATCTCAGTATCGATGCCCCACCAAAAGTGTTTACCAATCGCATCCATGGGTGAACCTAAATCAAGCTTCTTCAATAACTTTTCATTGACCACTACTTTATTTACATACTTGCTATCGCGCAAAGAATCTGGAACATATTCCGCCTGTTGAGGAATACGCCCACTTACCAAGTGCAAGCCATAAAAAGAGTAAAACCGCTCATCGCCATAAATGGCACAAACTGGTTGGCTATCACCATTTTCAGTTTGACTTATCATATTCCACCAATGGTCATCGCTAATCGGTGATGATCGGGAAAGTGAAACATCTTTCACACTTGGAATCCGTTGTAAATCATTTATAAATTCCTGAGTTTTCTTTGTGTTAATGATTTCAACATTTACAATGTTGTCCTTTTCAAAACCAAGATCCTTATTGTGTAAGTATCTCGCTTGTTGTGCAATCAGCAGCACTGCAATAAACAATATAGAAGAAACAACAAATTGTGTAACCACGAGTGTTTTTCGTAGCAATGATCCCTGCACGCCACCTGGTGAATTGGATTTAAGCGTAACAACAGGATTAAATTTAGCAATCATCCAAGCTGGATAAGTCCCAGCAAGTAGAATCGTTAAAAGCATACCTACGAGCAAAACGGCAATGGCTACCGGGGACAGCAATGGCTGTAGGGTAATACTCTTTTCCAATAAATTGTTAAGGTAGCGAATGGACAAGTATGCAATCGCTATTGATAATAGAGCGGAAATGAAAACCAGTATACCGGCCTCTCCCAAGAACTGAATGATCAACTGACCTCTTTGCGCACCAATGGACTTGCGGATTCCTACTTCCTTACACCTTGTAAAAGCTTGTGCCGTGTACAAGTTTAAGAAATTGATACAAGCCAGCACAAGAACAATAGCACCGATGCTAACAAAAAACCAAAGCCACGAACTGCTAATCGCACTGACCCACGGCCCACCACCAAAACGATCTTTATCAAAATGAATGTCACGTAACAGCTGTATTTCGAAATCACCCCGTATCTTTTTGTTCAATGTAGGAGCCGCGTTGATGTTTTTATCAGCAATCTTCTTCAATTGCAATTTGAAATCATTCGGATCAAAATGCTTAGACAAAACAATATAGGTGGATGCTGAAATTTTAACCCAGGCAAAATCACCGAAGTACCACGTATCGCCATTATCGAGGAACTCCTGATTATCCACATACGAAAGCAGCATCGAGGCAGGGAGATTGGTGTTGGGGGGCAAATCACGGATTATTCCAGCAACGGTGATAATAAATTTATTCTTGTATTTAAACGTTTTGCCCAGTGGGTCTTCTTGACCGAAGAATTTTTTGGCAACGGACTCGGTAAGCAACGCCTGATAGGGGGTGCTCAATGCCATATAGCCATTGCCTTGAAGAACTTCGATCTTAAAAATATCAAGAAACTCAGGCTCAACGATGAGGGCATGTTCTTGCTTAAACATTTTTTGTGGATTGATCTCCACTACGGTTCTAAAGTGTGCCCGCGTCAACGATACCTTTTCAATCCCTGTCACCTCTCTCCTGATCGCTTCTGCCAGTGGAATGGGCGTAGCATAAAGATCAAGTTTTATTCTGCCATCCGTAAGTACTGAATTGACACGGTACGTACGATCTGCTTTGGCATGGTACGAGTCAAAACTTGTTTCATAGTAAACAAACAGGCCAATCAATAGGCAAACACTTATGCCAGTGGTCAGCCCAACAACATGGAGTGTGAAGTTTATTTTTTGCCTCGCCAAATGCCGCAAGGTGAAACGAAGGTTACTGATGATCATATATCCTGAGTTTATTTCTACTGAAAAACGATTCCTCAATAAAATCCCCGGCCTGAAAAATTTTAGCACATTCCACACAAACCTTTTCCTCGCTCTCTTCGCTCCTATCAACTTCACATCTTCTTCAAACTGTTCCAACAAATCGCCTTCAATGCTTTCGTATAATCTCGGTGGACAAAACCATGTAAGGAAGCGGAGGCCTGTTTTTGGTGGATGGACTTTCATACTACCTAATTGATTTCGCTATATTTGTTAATTGATTGATGTGTTATGAAAACAATTACTTTGGAAGTGAGCGATGAGTTGGCAGATAAGTTCAATACTATTGAAAAAAATAAAAGAGAGATAATGCTACGTTTGTTGGTGGATAGAATGACCGACTCCTCATCCCTTAGCGACTTGCTAGCATTTTCTGCCAAACAGGCCGAGAAACAGGGTATGAACGATGAGCTGCTAAAAAAACTTTTAAAGGATGAGTAGATGAGGGTTGTCATTGATTGCAACGTCCTCATTAGTGCTGCTCTCTCTAAAAATGGCACTGCTGCAAAAGCAATCAGAGTAGCGGAAGATTTCCACCAAATCATCTTATCAGAAAATACACTTCGCGAATTTTCTGATACTATTCTTAAAACTAAATTTGATAAGTACTTCCGACCCGTAGACGTTCGCTTTGCAATTGTATCGCGATATTCTAATAAGTGCGAGTTAATCGAACCTTTCCATCGCGTTGCTATATGCCGTGACCCTAAAGATGACATGTATCTCGAACTCGCTCTTTCTGGCAAAGCGGACTGCATCATTACAGGCGATCCTGATTTGTGGGCACTCCATCCATTTGAAAATATTCCAATCATTTCACCAGCGGAGTTTTTAGATCGTTATTCTTAAATAATTGTAAAATCGATTTATTCATTGGTCACAATCGTTAGTTGAAACTATGCGCTTTCAGCGCAAGACTTTCAGTTGCTACACAAATGGCTAACT
>JAIENH010000079.1 GCA_019751475.1 Cyclobacteriaceae bacterium | reverse complement strand
AAAAGAAAATCTATTTTTATGACAACGGCATCCGCAATGCTATGCTGGGCAATTTTGCACCTGTTTCTATCCGGCAAGATGTAGGCGCCTTGTGGGAAAATTTCTTGATTACCGAACGAAAAAAATTGTTGCAATATCATGGCTTCCATGGGCGCACGTACTTTTGGCGCAACAAGCAACAAGCCGAAATAGACTATGTAGAAGAAATTGACGGAAAGATATATGCCTACGAATTCAAATGGAACCCTCTGGCCAAAGTAAAATTCCCAATCTCATTTTTAGAGAAGTATAAGCCAATAGAAACAAAAGTTATTCATCCAGAAAATTTCTGGCAATGGCTGAACCAATATCCTTATTAGTTGAGAAAGTAAAAAAACGAGATAATGAAGAAAACATTTATTCTAAGTGCAGTTCTTTTTGCAATAGTGCTGACAGGCCCAGGCTTCGCACAAAGCAAATGTACTGATAGCTTCGGGTTGAGTCTGACGTATGATATTGTAAAAGCGCGTGACGGTGAGTTGAATGTGCAGACAACAGAAAGCGAGGGCTCTATATTTATTATTCTAATTCCAACAGCATGAAAATAAAATCCATGATTCAGACAAACTATTTTCTTTTTACAGTGGTCGTAGCATTTAACTGCCTCGTATCCATATTTTGTAACGCACAGATAGAAAGCAAACTTAAAGCTCCTATATTATCCAGTGAAGCTCCCGTGCTCCGTTTTGAGAAACTGGGTGTCGAAGATGGTCTAACCCAAGGTGACGTGTCGACTATTATCCAAGATAAACGTGGATTTATCTGGATGGGAACGCAAACGGGGCTACATCGCTACGATGGTCACGAATTCAAGGTATTTGCTTCTCGCCCCTTTGATACTACTTCTTTGTCAAGCAGTAGAATTAATTCCATTTACGAAAGTAGCAATGGCAATTTATGGGTGACTACAGAAGGTGGTTTAAACCGCCTGAACCCGACTACCGGAAAAGCCGTCCACTATAAAAATGATCCGGCTGACTCCACGAGCATTTCGACAAACGATGTCCAGAAAGTGTTTGAAAGTAGCAACGGAGACCTTTGGGTGGGCACATCAGGTTTCGGCTTAAATCGCATGCGGAAAGGCGAAGATGGAATCTTTAGAAAATACCAGCATGATCCTGAGGACGCTAACTCTATTGGTGCAAACTCGGTGTTAGATATAGGCGAAGACCACGATGGTTACATTTGGGTAGGTACAGCCCACGGGCTCAGTCGAATTGAACCCGAATCCGATTCGATTGTAACGTATATGCACTTCAAGGGTTATAAGGCCTTTGCCGGAGATTCGGTGAATGTTAACACACTTCACATCCCATCAGACAACAAGAAAATCATTTGGTTAGGAACGGGTTACGGACTCGTTCGGTTTAACCGTGAAACGGGGAAGTACCAACGCTTTTTGATCGAGGCAAATGAAAGTGTTGGAAATAGTAAGAACTCGTTCAGGGATATCACCTCTGATCCTAATGATCCAAACGTGCTTTGGTTAGCGTCATTAGAAGGTATTGCTCGTTTTGATATGCGAACCCAACAATTCACCAGGTATCGCCACGATCCCAAAGACAAAAATAGCATAAGTTCAAATTTTGTCTTCACCCTATTTGTAGATCGCTCCGGAATGATGTGGGCAGGAACAACCATTCAGGGCGTAAACAAATTCAATCCTGGCGCTGTAAACTTTAATCACATAAAAAACAATCCGGATGATCCCTCAAGTCTGGCCCCGGGATTTGTCTGGGGTATTCATGAAGACAAGGAAGGATCGCTATGGGTGTCCACCGTTGGGAGTCCTTTTTATCTGACTCAGTTTGATGCGCGAAGTGAACAAGTTACCAGGCATCAACATGATCCTACTAATACCAGCACACTTCTTGGTGGGAGGGTTAACGTATTTGTAGAAGACGATCAAGGAGGGTTTTGGGTAGGTGGGCCGGGTGGTTTAAACTTGCTTGATCGTAGTACAGGCAAAGTAAAACGATTTCTTCGCGAGCCGGGAGTTCAAAATAGAGGTCGCAATAATATACGTGCTTTGGTACTCGAGGCGGGGGATCCAAACAAGCTTTGGGTCGGAAGTAGAGGTGGACTTGATCTGCTGGATACGCGCACGGGCGTCTATACTAATATTTCGCTAGCCGGTGATAGTACTCAACAAGACAGAACTGTTTGGAGCCTTTTGTATGATTCCCAAGGATCGCTTTGGATTGGTTCAAGCTTGGGGTTAATGAAAAGGAATTCATCGGGTGTGATGTCGCTAATATCCGTCCATAATTCCAAAGACATTACAACCATCAGTAGCAACTCGATATTTTGTATGCTTGAGCGCAAAAAAGAACGGGGTATACTTTGGTTGGCGAATACTGAATGGGGGCTGGATAGGCTTGATACGAGAACCGGTTCAATCACACATGTATCGAAAGAAGACGGGCTTCCCAATAATACCGTTTATGGCATTCTGGAGGATGATCAAGGCACACTTTGGATGAGCACCAACAATGGTATTTGCAATTATGATCCGGATACGAAGCAGGTGCGGAACTATGGGCTTAGCGATGGATTGTTAGCACTTGAATATAATGCATACGCCTTTGCTAAGGGGAAGAATGGCCGGATGTATTTTGGCAATAGCGAAGGGGTAACCGCATTTACACCTGCGCTACTTCGCAAAAATGCAAGACCGCCTCAGGTCGTCATTACCGATGTGAAGCTATTTAATAAATCAATTACTGCAGGTATAGATGCACCTTACTTGAAATCGTCCTCTACTGACGATGGACTTACCCTTGAATATAATCAGAATGAATTGACAATTGAATATGTGGCCTTGCATTTTGGCAACCCAGAAATGAATCGGTATGCCTATCAACTTGAAGGTTTTGATAAGAACTGGGTGGATGCGGGTACCAAACGTACAGCTACTTATACCAATCTGCCCCCCGGTGAATTTACATTTAAGGTAAAGGCAGCTAATGCTGATGGAATATGGAACGAGCAAGGTGTATCCTTCACATTGCATGTTTTGCCACCCTGGTACCGAACATGGTGGGCCTACACGCTACTCGTATTCCTGTTTATCGGGAGTATTTACGCAATAGATCGGACCCAGCGCAAAAGACTACTACAAAAAGAGCATGAAAGAAATCAGCAAAAGGAGTTGGAACAGGCTCGGGAAATTGAGAAGGCTTATAACCAACTTAAATCCACCCAAGCTCAACTCATTCAATCCGAAAAAATGGCCAGCCTTGGAGAACTCACCGCAGGCATTGCGCACGAAATTCAGAACCCGCTCAACTTTGTAAATAACTTTTCGGAAGTCAGCAGCGAGCTAATTGATGAAATGAAAACCGAATTGGCCACCGGCAACCTGCAACAGGCCACCGAAATCTCAAACGACCTGAAACAAAACTTAGAAAAAATCAACCACCACGGCAAGCGTGCGTCTGATATTGTGAGCGGCATGTTGCAGCACAGTCGCGCGAGCAGTGGAGTGAAAGAACCCACCAACATCAACGCCTTGGCCGATGAGTATCTGCGGTTGGCGTATCATGGCCTGCGAGCGAAAGACAAAAACTTCAACGCAAAGTTTGAAACCGAGTTAGATGCTTCACTTCCAAAACTGAATGTCGTTCCGCAAGATATTGGCCGGGTGATTTTGAATTTGATCACGAATGCATTTTATGCTGTGTCCACCGTAGCTTTAGCGAAGGTGGATAGTGAATACACTCCAACCGTTTCCGTCAGCACCAAGAAAGAAGGCAACAAAGTTTTAGTTTCAGTCAAAGACAACGGCAACGGCATCCCTCCAAAAATACTCGACAAAATCTTCCAGCCCTTCTTCACGACCAAACCCACCGGGCAAGGTACGGGCTTAGGCTTGAGTTTAAGTTATGATATTGTAAAGGCGCATGGAGGGGAGTTGAGGGTTGAAACGAAAGACGGTGAAGGCTCAACGTTTACCATCCAACTACCACTATCATGAAAACAAAAATCCGTGCAAAGCTGACGAGCAAGTAAACCCGAGACCTATAAGGTTTTAAAAACCTTATAGGTCTGAAAACATATCGCATAAACACACATGAAAAAGAAAAAACCACCTGTGCCCGCCAAAATGAAGTTACCAGCCAAGCGTAACCCAAAGCCAGCCACGCTACGCGAAAAAAAGATAGACACGACAAAGTCAAAAATAAAACTGACCAAACAAGCAGAGGCAGACTTGCTGAAGGCCTACTACGACTTTTGGGAATCCAACCTTTCGGCCGATATGAAGAAATTCTCTTCCTATCTGGTGGATGACTTCAGCATCTTCGGCTCGGCCAATGGTGAAGTCTTTTTCAGCAAGCGAGACGCAGTGAAGTTTTACACTGCTACGGCCGAGGAGTTGCGAGGCAAGGCACAACTGCGCAACAGAAAAATTAGCATACAACCGTTGGATAACACTAGCGCTGTGGTTCGCGAAGAGAGCGACCTGTATGTATTGATGGGAAAAACATGGACCTTCTACGGACATGCTCGGATTTCCTGCATAGCAAAATACATGGATGGAGGCTGGAAGGCCGTGCATCAACACGCTTCGTTTCCAGACCATCGCACCGAAGAAGGCCAGCAGCTTGCTTCCGAGAAAATAGAAAAAGAAAATCTAGAACTCCGCGATGCAGTAAAAAGACGCACCGTTGAACTAGAACACAAAAACCGCGAACTGGCCATTGAAGCCGCCATGGAAAAAGTGCGCGCACGATCGTTGGCCATGCAAAAACCCGAAGAGCTGGTGGAAGTGGCCGAAGTGCTGCGAAAAGAAATGGGCGCATTGGGTGTAGAAGAACTAGAGACGAGTTCCATTTAC
>JAIENH010000578.1 GCA_019751475.1 Cyclobacteriaceae bacterium | reverse complement strand
GTCGGAACAATCCGTTAATTTTCGACTCGATTTTAAACCCGCACCATGTATTCGCTCCTGCTTCAAACCCACTCTACGCTACGCTATATCGTTTTATTGCTGTTGATTGCTGTGATCGTCAAGTCGTTCGTGGGTTTTTCTTCGAAGAAACCGTTTGGCAAGACTGACAATATGCTGGGTCTTACCTTGTTTTCCGTTACCCATACACAATTGCTCCTGGGTTTGTTGCTTTATTTCTTCGCTAGTCCTTTTGTGAAGTTTAGTGGAGATACCATGAAAGATGCTGCCCTTCGCTATTGGACGGTGGAACACAACGTGATGATGCTCATCGCCATCTTGTTGATCACACTGGCGCGCACTACCTCCAAGAAAATGACCAACGACACCGCCAAGCATAAGCGCATGCTTGTGTTCAATGCACTTGCGCTGTTGATAATATTGGTGGGCATCGCCATGAGCAAACGCGGATTTTTCTCCATGTCAGTCGTTGCCTCTCAATAAGTCAGGGTTTCATTAGAGATAATAGCCAAATTGTACAGGCGTCAGCCGCGTCTGGGTTTTCGTATTGATAGACAATCTGCTAACTTTACTACTTGCCGTAAACTCAACGTATTAAGCGCCTCAAAATATTACTATCTGATGAAATCGCCATTAAGACTTTTTACACCTAGCAGAATGTCAATTCAGGCGATTCCATGCCTGCGTGCCGAAATGCCGCACTACGGCATGCAGGCATGTGACCAAAAAAATAGATATTAACACATGAAATACACCCTTTCCTTCGTCTTATTAGTCTGTTCGTTCGCTGGCTTTTCTCAATCGTTCGCTCCACGCTATGAATTAATCAAACTCAAGGAGGTGAACTCGGTGTATCATGATGCGGCACCAGTCGTTTCACCCGATGGCAAGAAGTTGTATTTTTTTGTAGTCGATCATCCTGCCAACACATTCGGCAAGACAGGTACGCAAGACATTTGGATGAGTACAAAAGATGACAAAGGCGTTTGGTCAGCTCCGCAACATTTATCATCGCCTTTCAATCAAAGCAAAGCTAACCAGGTCTTCCAGGTGCTGGCCGATGGCTCGTTGCTGGTGCGGGGAAGTCGCTCGAAGAATGACAAAGGATTTTCGCTTGTCAATGCCGGTGGTGCCTGGTCGGAGTTAAACGTCAAAGATTTTTCTTCCATGGCCAAAGGCCGGTTCAATGGTGCTGCCATCTCTGCTGATTTGAAGCACATGATCTTGTATTTTTCCGAACAGGAAAATGGTATTCGAAGCGATTTGTATATTAGTCATGAGCAAAGCGGTGCCTGGTCACGACCAGAAAAATTAAAAATCAGCACAGGCAATGATGAGTTTGCGCCTTTCATTGGTCCTGATAACACCACACTTTACTTTGCCAGCGATCGTTTGGGCCAGGGCCGCCAGGGGGGCACCGATATTTATAAGTCCACACGACTGGATGACACCTGGACGAATTGGTCAGATCCGGTAAATCTTGGCAAGCCGATCAACACGGCTGCAGCCGATTCTTATGTGTCGATGGATGCAGCGGGTAATGTTTACACTTCACGATCTAACAGCCGGGTAGATGGTGGCAATCTCGACATCTTCATTTTGGTGCCGCGCACCATTAAGGTGATGCTGGTGGGCACGGTGATGGATGAAAAAACAAAACAACCCATTGCTTCCAGCGTGAGTGTGACGGTTAAGGATGTAAAGCCGATCAATCTCAAAACACCCGCTACCGGAAAATTTGAAACGAAAATTCCGGAAACCAATGAATACCAACTGTCAGCCAGCGCTTCCGGTTATCAGCCGAAAGACCTGACGTTTTCTATTCCTCCTCTTGGCAACGACACCACACTTACGGTGGAGGTCTATCTTACTCCGATTGCCAAGAAGTTGATGATCAACGGCACGGTGTTTAATAAAAAGACCAACGAGCCTATTGCTTCAAAAGTTGATTTCACGTTGAAGCCGGAGAAGAAGAGTAGTTATTCGGTGGCAGCCGAAAAGGGGAAATACGAATTGGAAATCGGAAAGTTGGGATGGTATGTGTTGGTCGCTTCCGCGGAAGGATTTTTGTCAACCACCGATAGTGTGTGGTTTAATTCTGAAGAGTTATCACCCCTTACGAAAGATTTATACCTCCAACCGATTGAAGTGGGCCTCACCGTGAGGCTGAAGAACATTTATTTTGATTTTGATAAGACCACATTGAAATCGGAATCATTTGTTGAGTTAAATAAAGTTGTTGAGTTTCTGGAGCAAAACCCGACTGTGGAGATTGAGATTTCCGGTCACACGGATAGCAAAGGAGCTGATGAATATAATTTGAAACTTTCACAGGGTCGCTCGCAAGCTGTAGTGGATTATGTGGTGAAGCAAGGCATTAGTTCATCGCGACTCACAGCCCGCGGCTATGGAGAAACCAAGCCGATTGACACAAACGATACGGAGGAGGGCCGCGCCAACAACAGAAGAGTGGAATTTACAGTTGTGAAAAAATGAAGATTAAATACCTAATTTTATAACAAACTTGTATGCCGGAGGTAATTATTAAATATAAAGACAACAAGGCTCTAAAAGTATTAGAGGCCATTGCTGATTACCTGGATATTTCTATATCTCAGCGACAGGTGGCACGTACTACTTCAAGCATCAATGGTGTGCCAGTATTGGAGTCAGATAAGTCCATAGATGTATCAAGTCTTGGTAAGATCTTTACTGGCAGAAAAATAAATGCACGCGAGCTCCGTACTAAATCATGGCAAAGGAGAAAGTAATCTGTGATACGGATGTGCTGATTGATTTTTGGGACAAGAAAAACGCCAGGCATCTGACTACTGCAAATGTTCTTGAAAAAGAGATTGGATTCGATTACATCTTGATGTCGGCCATAACAAAGATGGAGCTTATGGTTGGTGCGAAAAACAAGAAGGAGCTCAATGAAATATCTGAGAAACTGAACCGGTTTCCCATCATTTTAATCAATGATAAAGTCTGTCTACGAGCACTGGACCTTCTTCAACAATACCATTTAAGTCAAGGATTGGCGTTACCGGATTGTTTGATTGCGGCAACAGCTTTGGAAACTGGTTTAAAACTATTTACTTACAACACGCGTGATTTCAAATTCATACCAGATTTGGTCTTATATAATTTTTAAAAACACCTAGTAATGAAAAAAATTGTTCTCTTACTCGTTTTAGGCCTGCCACTGTTTGTGTTGGCTCAGAATATTGATACCATCCATTATTCAGTCCTCACCACCGGCAAGCCCAGCGGCAAGCATGCCATGTGGTCATCAGCACCCAATTCAGTCTCGTTCTTTTATGAGTTTAATGACCGCGGCCGGGGGCCACGTCTGCAAGTGGAAACCATCACAGATGGTGATGGCTTCGTGATATCCCAGAAAGTTTCAGGTCATGACTACTTCAAGGCACCCGTGAGCGAGTCGTTTGAGATTGCAAATGGCACCGCGCGCTGGAAGAACAATATTGAGCAGGGTGAAAAGAAAATCAGCCGACATGCGTTGTACTCGGCCATTAACGGTACACCGGCAGAATTGGAATTGGTGATGCACGCGCTTTGGAAAGCCGAAGGCCACCGCGTGGATGTGTTGCCATCTGGTTTCATGGAAGTGAAGCACGTGAAAAATCACAACCTCAAAGTGAATGGGTTCTCGGAAGAATTTGAATTGTACTCGTTTACTGGTGCAGGCGGACCTCCGGCCTATGCGTGGTTCACCCCCAAGAAAAAATATTTTGCCAGCGTGGGTGGCTGGATGTCAACCATACTTGAAGGATATGAATCGTATGTGGATGAACTGACGGAAGCGCAAAAGAAGATTGAAGACGACTACTTTGAGACGCAGGAAGATGATCTCACGCAGGTCTTCAAGGTGCCGGTAGCGTTTACCAATGTCACGGTTTTTAATTCCGTTACCGGAAAAAATATGTCTGGCCAAACCGTTATCACTGAGAACGGCAAGATAACAGCAGCCGGCCCCAGCAAGAAGACACCCGTACCAGCAAATGCCAAAGTCATTGACGGCACAGGCAAAGTATTGCTACCCGGACTGTGGGACAACCACGCCCACTTCAGCGCGAGCCAGGGACTTTACCACCTCGCGGGTGGTGTGACCAATATCAAAGACATGGCCAATAGTCTTGACCTGCCGGAGACAAAAAAGAAAGTGAATACCAATGAGTTGTTAGGTCCGGACATTAGCATCATGTCTGGCTTTATTGATTTTGCCGGCCCCTTTGCCGGGCCAACGGGCAAAATTGTGAAGACACTCGAGGAGGGCCTGGCAGCTGTGAATTACTACGCGGATCATGGCTATCAGCAGATAAAACTTTACAGTTCCATCCCGGTAGATTGGGTGAAACCGCTGGCCGCAGAGGCGCACAAGCGCGGAATGAAAGTGTGCGGACACGTGCCCTCTTTTATGACAGCCGAGCGCGCGGTGAAAGACGGGTATGATCAAATCATTCACATGAATATGGTGATGCTCAATTTTCTGGGCGACACGTTAGACACCCGGTCGATGCTGCGGTTCATTCGCGTGGCTGAGCGCTCCAAGAATATTGACTTGAATAGCCCGCAGGTAAAGCAATTTTTAAAGTTGCTCAAAGAAAGAAATGTTATCATCGATCCAACGGTGGCCATTTTTGAAGAGATGTTTACCAACGAACAAGGTAAACTGGCCAATGGCTATGAAGGTGTGATCAATCAATTTCCGGCTGAATTCAGGCGCGGCTTTTATAACGGAGGCTTGCCCACGATGAAGGGTCATGAAATAGAATACCGGCAGTCATTTGAGAAAATGGAAAAGATGCTTCAATTGCTCT